>JAKFCR010000385.1:0-2820 GCA_036676545.1 Aeromicrobium sp.
GCCAGAGAGCATGTCGTCGGGGATCGCCACGACCGCGACGATCTCGTACGCGTGCAGCTCGCTGCAAGGCACGACCGTTCGCATGTCGGGGGCAAAGTCATCACCGTCGGCGATCTCCTTGGCAACGCACTGGCCGGACTGAGGTGCGGCGACCTTCGCTGGCCCGTCGGTCTTGTTGCCCTTGCTGTCTTTCGCGCCGCCGTCACTGCCGCCACAGGCAGTGAGCAGCGCGAGCAGCGCAGCAACAGCGATGAGCCTGACCCGATGCATGACAGGTGAGGCTAGTCGACTTCCTCGCTCGAGGTCTCGGCAAGGTCGAGCAACCACTGCGCCAGTACGTACGAGGTGACTGCGACCACCGGCACGATCAGAAGTCCCCACACGGTGTCGGCGAGGCCGAGGAACAGTCCCAGCATCGCAACGATGGTGAGCACGACTCCGAGGAAGCTCTTCAGACGCGCCTGCGTGATTCCGAATCCCGACAGGAGCAGCTCGCCGAGGACGAAGGCGATGAAGGCGACGACGACGAAGGTGAGCGAGCCCCAACGGCCACCGCCGGCGGACACACCGCGCAGCTCGTTGAACAGGCTCTTGGACGCCAGTCCGAGGGCCACGGCGATGATTCCGACGACGGCACCGGTGAAGACCGATGCCGGGATCGGGCTCCAGTGCGGCATCCGCCAGGTACGTATGCGGAAGAAGCTGTCATCGACGGCATCGCGTAGGCGGCCGGCTCCGGACTTGATTGCCCCGACGGTGCCGGATGCGGCGCTCGAGCTCTTCGACGTCACGGCCTTCTGGGCACCCTTGACCTTCGACGCGACTGCGATCTTGGGGCGCGGCGCCTTGGCCGCTGGCTTGATCGGAGCTGTGCCAGCCTTGGCCTTCGGGCGGGGGGCGGTGGCGACCGTACGTCCGTATCGCACCTGTGGCGCGGAGTCCTTGGGGGCAGGTTTGGCGACGCCCTTCTTGACTACCCGCTTGACCACCTTCTTTGCAGGTGTCTGATCGTCGGCCATGTTTCGAGTCTTTCACAGAGGTGGGCGAAGTCATTCCGAGATAAGTTGCGATCCGATTGCAATCGGGAGGTGGAGCCGGACGGGTCAAGGGTGACGTGGCTGCCATCGTTGGCCGAGCTCGTCGTCGGTCGCCGCTGAAGCGGGCAGGTCGGCGTGATCGGGCCCAGCGCGCAGTGCGTCGAGCTGAATGCGCAGGTATCGGCGGCGCAGCTGAATCGTGCGCTCACTGTCGTCGAGCCTGATCGCGGCAAGCTGCTCGAAGATCATGGCCAGGTCGTTGGCAACCAGGCCAGAGCGAAGCACCCCGGCTCTCGACGCCCGGTCGAACAGCTTCGACGCCAAGGCTGACGATGCTGATGCCAGCTCGTGCAGCTCGGGCGTCGGAGTGAACGTGCCAGCAAGCTTGACCGTGAGTGAGTGCACGTCGGACTCGACGATCCCGGTGATGAACTCTGCGAGGGCTTGCCACGGATCTGCAACGGCCGATGCGGTGTTGGCGATCTCGGTGAATCGCTCGAGCCCTTCGGTGCAGAGCGTACGAAGCAACTCTTCCTTGCTCGCATAGCGCTTGTAGAGCGCGCTGATGCCCACACCGGCGGCCGCCGCGACGGCCGACATCGGAGCCGCGGGTTCGCGAATGAACACCTGCCGCGCAGCGTCCAGGATCGCGGTGTCGTTGCGGAGAGCCTCGGCCTGCCGTCCCGGAAGCCGCACCTCGTTGTCGGACATGCGATGAGAATAGCACTTGAACGGAATGAACTATTCTGTTACGTTAGGTCTAACGGAATAGATCATTCCGTTAGACCGAGAGGAAATGCGAGATGAAGATCCCGACCACAGCTTGGAACGTTCTCGACAGCTCACTCGACCGGCTGGCAACTGTGACCGCAGCGCTGAGCAAGGACGATCTCGCTCGGCCAACGCCGTGCAGTGACTGGAACGTCATGCAGGTTCTGCAACATGCAGCCGGAGACCAAGTCGGCTACGCCTCGGCGCTCACTGGTGGGCCTGGTCCGACCTACAACCCCTTTGATCCGTCGGGCGATCTCGCCGTCGACATCCGCGCATTGGTTGACGATGCGATCCAGACGTCCGCGGCGGCATGGTCCGGGGTCGCCTCGGACTCCGGCCCGATTGAGACGCCTCTGCCGGTGGGACCCCTCGCAGCCGAGGTCGGAGCCGCGGCATGCGGTCTCGACGCCGCCGTCCACGCCTGGGATGTCGCCGTGGCGACCGGTCAACCCTCTCCTCTGGATGACGAGTTGAGTGCGGCTCTGCTGGAGGCCGCCCAGTCCTTCGTCGAGCCACTTCGGGCATTTGCCTACGCACCGGCCCTGCCCGCGCAGCCCGGCGACACGGCAACCGATGCGCTGTTGCGCTACCTCGGACGTGACCCGCATTGGTCCAGCGAAAGCTGAGCACGACTGCCAATGCGGAAGGGTCCGGCTCACAGAAGTGAGCCGGACCCTTCAACCACGTCGGGGTGACTGGACTCCGTCGGCCGCGGCAGCGTTGCTTCTGCCAGGCATCGACCCGACCCCGTATCGCAATGCCCTTGACAGTGCCATTCGATCGGAACCAACGACGTCTTTGCACGACATACGATCACCAGATGAGGTGGATCGTCCGAATCGCGTCTGGACTGCTGATCGCATTCCTGCTGCTGACCATCCGCGAGGGCGCCTACATGAAAGGAAGCGTCGTTGCGATCGTGGCGGTCTTGACTTTTGCCTACTGGTTCGAGGGATACGACGTGAGCAAGTTTTGGGGCGACGACGATGACGACAGCCAAGGTCCGCTG
>JAKFCR010000386.1:0-4257 GCA_036676545.1 Aeromicrobium sp.
TGGAACCGGCCGTCCTGGAAGATCAGCACCAGGATGCCGAACGTCGCGCCGATCGTGAGGACGTTCATCACCAGCGCCTTGATCGGCAGGATCACCGAGCCGGTCATCAGGAACAAGGTGATCAAAGTGATGATCACCAGGATCAACAGAGCGAGCGGTGCCCCCGCGACAATGGCACTGAACTGGTCGTTCTGGTCAGCAGCCTGCCCGCCGACCAGGACGGGATTGGGCGAGTCGAGCTCTCGGATCTCGGTCACAAGGTCGCGCGACTGCTCGTCCATGGTCGGGTACTTCGAGATCACGTCGACCTGCCAGGTGTTGTCACCCTTGTACAACGGTTCGGCGACGGCCTGCACGGCGCTGAGGTCGCGAAGCTGGTCGGTGTAGTCGGACACCTCCGTGACATCCGACTCGGCAGCATCGATCGCGATGATGATCGGGCCAGACTCGGCGCCGGTGAATTCCGTACGAAGCGCGGTGTCGACCTGGCGTGCAGATGCGTCATCCGGCAGGACGGTCGCGTCAACGCCGGTGAACTTGACGCCGAGGAACGGTGCTCCGAACGCGAGCAGGATCGCCGTACCGGTCAGCGCGATCGCGACCGGGAAGCGCATGACGAACTGCGACAGGCGGTACCAGAAGCCATGCTTCTCGGCGGCAAGCTCAGCCGCCTGCGCGCGTTGCCAGCGCTTGGGGGAGCCAGCATTGACTCGGTGCTGCAGCACCGCGAACAGGGCGGGCAACACGATCAGTGACACCGCTGCGGCCATCAGCGATACGACGAACACGCCGATGCCCATGGAGTAGAGGAAGCGCAGGGGGAAGACCAACAGCGCGAGACCCGCACCGGCGACGGTGACGGCAGAGAACGCGACCGTACGACCGGCAGTCGCGACCGTACGCCTGATCGCCTCCGGACCCGGTCCGGACCGGGTGAGCTCTTCTCGATAGCGCTGGACAAGGAACAACGAGTAGTCAATTGCGAGACCGAGCCCGAGACCGGTGATCAGGTTGAGCGCGAAGATCGAGATGTCGACGACCTCGTTGAGACCCCGGACAACCGTCAGGGATCCGACGATCGTCAGGCCACCGACGAGTAGCGGCAAGAGCGCGGCAACCGCGGAGCGGAAGACCCACAGCGAGACGAAGAACAAGATCGGGAATGCGATCAGCTCGGCCTTGATGATGTCGCCCTCGACCTGCTCATTGACTTGCTGGAATGCGGGACCAATGCCACCCACCTGGACGCCATCCACGTCCTTGAGCTCCTCTCGGAGATGCTCGGTCGTGCTATCAGGGTCTCCGTGTGACTTGTAGATCGCCACGACGTACGTTTTTGAGCCGTCCTTCGACACGAACGCAGGCCCGGCTTCAGGCCCGCCGGCAACCTTGGAGACCATCTCCTCGGACTTGAGGATGCCAATGGTCTCCTCGAGAGCTTTGCCGTCATCGCTCGGCAGGATTGCGATGAGGTCGGGCACGGCTGACTCGCCAGATGCCTCTTGGATGCGCTCGAGCGCCTTCGTGCTCTCCGAGCTGGTGTCGGAGAACGAGTCGTTGTCACTGTTGAGCAGTCCGGCAACCGGGCCGCCGACGGCGCCTCCGATCACGAAGAAGAAGACTGTCAGGACGAGCACCCGGCGCGGGTGCGTGTTGGCGAGTCGGGCGAGTGCAGCAAACATCAGTACTCCTTGGCTACGGCGAGGGGATCGCCGAACAGTTCATTCAGGTCGAGGGAGGCAAGGACGGTGAGCAACATTCCGTGCCCCATGAAGTCGCGGATCTCATCAGCAGTGGCACCGCTCAGCTCGGCGATGTCTTCCCAGATCTCCCGGTAGGTGCGTTGGGCGACGTCCTTGATGGCGGGGTCGGACGCTGCGGCCCAGGTGTGTAGCTGGCAACGCAGGGAGTTGACGTCTTCCTCCATGAAGCCGAGGTACGCCAGCGCCATGGCCTGAAGGGGGGAACTGTCGGGGTCGCGCTGTTCGACCGCGTCCCGGAACGCTTGGCGCAGCTTTGCCGTGTGGTGCTCGATCACGGCCGCCATCAGATCGTTCTTGGTCCCGAAGAGCCGGAAGATGTAGGGCTGGGAGACTCCGGCTCGGTCGGCGATGACCTCGACGGAAGTGGCGTGCATACCGGCGCGTCCGTACTCCTCTTGGGCTGCTTCGAGGATCAGGATGCGGCGGTCCGCTGCCTTCATGCGCTTTCCGGTGGCCATGAAATTAAGTTAGTGACCACTCACATACATGTCAAGGTGCCCGATATATGGGAATTCACCGGCGTCGGAGGCGTGCACGCGCCTACCATTCAGGCACTCCCACCACTGCAAGGAACACCATGCGCGCTGCGAACCGGTCGCTTGTCCTCGTGCTCGCGTTCTTGGTCTCGGTAGTTGCCGCTCCGACCTACGCCGCCGACGACTCGCCAGGCCTGCTCGACACTGTCGAGAAGACAGTCGACTCGCTGACTGAGCCGTCCGAGTCGCCAGCTGCCGCTCCGGAGTCCGGTGGGCCGGTGACGCAGCTGACGACGATCGTCGACTCAGCGCTGGGCGGTGAGACCGCTCTGAGTGATCTTTCATTGGTTTCAACTGTCGATGGGGTCCTCGCTGGCAGTGCGGGCACACCGACCGCACCGGCACCCGAGACCGATGGCTCTGCCGATGGCGACGACGGCTCGCTCGTTGAGCCGGCAGCTTCGGTCGCAGGCGACGATCAGGTCGTTGCGTCTCGACCCCTGGCGGCCGTTCTCCAACTCGATTCATTCTCGGCATCGGTGCCGTCGACGGGCAAGAAGGATGCCGAGAGAGCGCACATACCGGGAACGTCGACCCTTCCTGATGGAGGGAGCCCGCTGACGCTCGCATGGTTGGTGCTCTGGTTCGGCGTCACCGCTGCAGGGGCAGTGGTCCTGCGCCGCGCTCGGGCCTAGGGCGTGTCTGGCCACCCCCGCGCCGATCGGACGCCCCCGCATCCCGGCTGCCTGCGTTCTCGGTCCTCGCTAGACAACCCTGGTATGGCTTCGGCCCTCGGCCTTGGCAGC
The DNA here is from genome assembly GCA_036676545.1 of Aeromicrobium sp. Lineage (GTDB taxonomy): Bacteria > Actinomycetota > Actinomycetes > Propionibacteriales > Nocardioidaceae > Aeromicrobium. Next base: position 3,046 of record JAKFCR010000386.1, read on the forward strand.
CGGGCGCGGATGCCGCCCGGCTCGACTGCGCGGGTGGCCAGACGCGCCCTAGACCCATCTCACACCGGCTGGGCTTGGAGGCTCTCACAGCACCTACTAAGGTTAGGCACACCTGACGCTTAGGAGAAATGTACGTGAGGCTCAAAGCCCTTGCCATTGCAGTGGCAGCAGTACTGACCGTTCCCATGCTTGCGGCATGTGGCGGTGACAACGCACCGTCGATCACGGTCTACAACGCCCAGCACGAAGAGCTGCTTCAGGAGCTCGCTCCAGCGTTCACCAAGAAGACCGGCATCAAGGTCAAGCTTCGCAACGGCAGTGACTTCGAGCTCGCCAACCAGCTGGTTCAGGAGGGCAGCTCGTCGCCCGCCGACGTCTTCCTCACCGAGAACTCCCCGGCCATGTCGCTGGTCGAGAGCAAGGGTCTGTTCGCCAAGCTCGACGCCTCGACGTTGGAGCTGGTTCCGGCACAGTACGAAGCCAAGAGCGGCCAATGGATGGGCTTCACGGCGCGTTCGACCGTGCTGGTCTACAACAAAGACAAGGTCGCCACAGCGGACCTCCCGAAATCTCTGCTCGATCTCGCCGACCCCAAGTGGAAGGGCAAGGTCTCGTTCTCGCCGACCGGCGCCGACTTCCAGGCGATCGTCAGCGCGGTCCTCCAGCTCAAGGGCGAGCAGGCCACCAAGGACTGGATCGCAGGTCTCAAGGCCAATGGCACGGTCTACCAGGGCAACAATGTCGTCCTCAAGGAAGTGAACGCCGGCACGATCGACACCGGCGTGATCTACCACTACTACTGGTACCGCGACCAGGAGGAATCCGGCGAGAACAGCAACGACTCGGCCCTCCACTTTTTCGGCGACCAGGATCCCGGCGCGTTCCTCAGCGTCTCCGGCGCCGGTGTTCTCAAGGCGAGCAAGCACTCGGCGAACGCCCAGAAGTTCGTCGAGTTCCTCGCCAGCGAGGAAGGTCAGAAGGCCCTTGCTGCCAGCTACGCGTTGGAGTACCCGCTCAACCCGGCAGTTGATCTTGGTCGTGGCGTCAAGCCGCTGTCCGAGCTGGACCCGCCGGTCGTTGACCTCTCCACGTTGAACGGGCCAGACGTCATCGGCATGCTCCAGGATGCCGGATTCCTCTGATCGACACGCTCGTGATCACTCGACGGCAGGGAAGGCGGAGCAGCGCTCCTCCTTCTCTTGTCGTCATTTC
>JAKFCR010000387.1:0-16289 GCA_036676545.1 Aeromicrobium sp.
GCTCTACATCAAGCACGGCTTCAAGCCCGTCGAGGACGAAGAGGTCCCGCCGGGAATCTGGATCACCAGATTTAGATCGAGCTGAGTCAGTACACCTGCACGCCGTACGCAGCCAGCGCCTCGGTGACCGGCTGGAAGAACGTGACGCCGCCCGTCGTGCAGTTGCCGCTGCCACCTGAGGTCAGGCCCAAAGCCTTGGTGCCGTCGTACAGTGCACCGCCGCTGTCGCCGCCCTCGGCGCAGACCGTGGTCTGGATCATTCCGCTGACGGTGCCGCCGCCCTGGTAGTGGACCGTCGCATTGAGCGCGGTGACCCGCCCGGTGTGGATGCCTGTCGTGCTTCCGCGTCGTGTGACGTTCTCTCCGACGAACGCGTTCGCGGCGCTGGTGATGTCCTGGCTGCCGACCGTCCCCGGGTAGTTGGTGAAGGACGAGGTGTACTGCACGAGTGCGTAGTCGTTGCCCGGGAAGCTGGCTTTCGACGTGTTGCCCAGGAGTGTGGTGCGGCTCGACGTCGACCACCACTTCTTCTCCGACTTGGCGCAGTGGCCCGCGGTGAGGAAGTAGTGCGTCGTGCCCTTGGTGACGTTGAACCCGAGCGAGCACCGGTATTTTGCGCCGTAGATGGCGTCGCCTCCGGACGCAAAGGTACGGAACACGCCTGCCGTCGTCTGCAGTCTTGCGGTCCCGTCGAGATCGGCAACCGCGTCCTTGACCTTGGCGAGGCGGGCACCCTTGACGGTGCTGTCGACCGTGACAACGACCTGCTGCGTTGACGTGTCGACGCCCCACGCCGTACCCGCGAAGGCCACCGAGCGATCGAGGTGCTTCATGGCCGCGGCGAGCTGCGCGCGACTGGCGCCCCCGTCCGATTTCGCCTCAGCGGGCGCCTGCACCGCCAAGGCAGCGGCCAGGCTGAGCGTTGCGGTGAGCGCGCCGATGCGCCGTGCGAGTCGTGCGTTGGACCTCATGGCCGGCTCCTTCATTGGTACAAGCGACCCGAGATCCCAGTGATCTGCTCGCGCGCACCGCCTCTCACACCATCCTCCAAACTTGGTGGGTAGACAAGACCCGATCGGAGAAGTTCTGATGCCAGAACGACCGGGCGCGAGGCCGCCAGAAGCGGGTCGTAGGCTGGTTCTTCCCCACGCACGAGGAGCTTGATGATGGACGTACGCACGCTGGGTCGAACGGGACGCAAGGTCTCGGTCGTGGGCCTCGGTACGTGGCAGCTCGGCGCCGACTGGGGTGATGTGACCCATGACGAGGCGATCGCCGTGCTCGACAGCGCGACGGATGCCGGCGTGACGTTCTTCGACACGGCGGACGTCTACGGCGACGGCCGCAGCGAGCAGCTGATCGGCGAGTACCTGCGCGTGCGTCCCGATCTCGACGTCCTGGTCGCCACCAAGATGGGCCGCCGCGCCGAGCAGGACCCCGCGAACTTCACGCTCGACAACTTCCGGGCGTGGACGGATCGCTCGCGCGCCAACCTCGGCGTCGACACGCTCGACCTGGTCCAGCTCCACTGCCCGCCGACGCCGGTGTTCTCGAGCGACGAGGTGTTCGAAGCCCTCGACCTGCTGGTGCAGGAAGGTGTCATGGCGTCATACGGCGTGAGCGTCGAGACCGTTGACGAGGCGATGACCGCGATCGCTCGCCCCAACGTTGCAAGCGTCCAGATCATCTTCAATGCGTTCAGGCTCAAGCCGCTGGACGAAGTGCTGCCGGCCGCGAAGGAGGCCGGCGTCGGCATCATCGCCCGCGTGCCCCTCGCCTCCGGACTGCTGTCGGGCCGCTACACGACCAGCACGACGTTCGCGCCCGACGACCACCGGACGTACAACCGCTCGGGCGAGGCCTTCGATGTGGGTGAGACGTTCTCCGGCGTCGATTTCGAGACCGGGGTACGCGCCGCGCAGGAGTTCTCGGCGGCCGTGCCCGAGGGCGTACACCCCGCACAGGCGGCGATTGCGTGGATCCTGGCGCAGGATGGCGTCACGACTGCGATTCCCGGTGCCCGCAACGTCGGCCAGTCACGCTCAAACGCCGCGGCTGCTGACGTCACGCTTCCCGCTGACTTCGACGCGACAGTGCACGAGATCTACGACCGTCATCTGCGCGAGGCCATCCACCCCCGTTGGTAGCCCGGTTGAGCCTGGCTCACGGCAGACTGTCCGGCTATGAGCGAGATTGCCGGCGCGATTGCCGGAGCCTTCGGACCCGACTTCACCTGGGGCGTCTCGACCGCCTCGTACCAAATCGAAGGTGCGGTGAGCGAAGGCGGGCGCGGTCGCTCGTCGTGGGACGTGTTCTGCGAGAAACCCGGCCGCGTCAAGGACGGTGACACTGGAGAAGTCGCCTGCGATCACTATCACCGCTATCCCGAGGACATAGCTCTGATGGCCGGCCTCGGCGTCGACGCCTATCGATTCTCGTTTGCCTGGCCCCGTGTCCAGCCCGACGCGACAGGCGCGATCAACGCCGAAGGTCTAGCGTTCTACGACCGACTGATTGACGGGTTGCTGGCCGCTGGGATTGAGCCGACTCCGACGCTGTTCCATTGGGACACCCCGCAAGTGCTCGAAGAGGATGGCGGCTGGCTCAACCGTGACATCACTGACCGCTTCGCTGACTACGCCTCCGTGCTTGGCAAACACTTCGGCGATCGCGTCACCCGCTGGATCACGCTGAACGAGCCGGTTGTGCTGACCCTCGTCGGTCATGCGATCGGGATGCACGCGCCCGGCAAGACGCTTGGCTTTGATGCGCTGTCCGTGGCGCACCATCAGCTCCTGGCACACGGCAAGGCAGTGCAAGCACTTCGCGCAGCCGGTGCAAACAACATCGGTATCGCGAACAACCATGCACCGATCTGGCGCGCCGACGACTCCCCGGAGGCGGAGCGGGCGGCCGACTTCTACGACACCATCTACAACCGGCTGTTTGCCGACCCGATCCTGCTCGGCGAGTGGCCGATGGAAGGCCTAGAGCTCGGCTTCCCCGGCTACCGGGACTCCGATCTGGCGATCATCTCGACCCCGATCGACTGGTACGGCATCAACTACTACAACCCGCAGCGCATAGGTCCACCCGGCAGCAACGCCGGAGTCGTCAGCCCCGAGCTGGAGCGCGCACAGTTCCCGGCTGAGCTGCCGTTCGAGTTCATGGACATCACGGGCTACGAGCGCAACGACTTCGGCTGGCCGATCGTCCCCGCCGGTTTCACCGAGCTCCTGACGGGGATGAAGGAGCGCTACGGCGACAAGCTGCCGCCGATCATGATCACCGAGAACGGTGGTGCCTTCAATGAGCAGCCCGACGAGTCGGGGCGCGTCAACGATCAGCGACGTATCGACTACGTCTCCTCGCACCTGGCCGCGATCAAGGACGCGATCGACGCCGGTGTCGATGTCCGCGGATATTTCCACTGGTCACTGATGGACAACTTCGAGTGGGCAGAGGGTTACTCCCAGCGGTTCGGCCTGGTGCACATCGACTACCAGACGCAGAAGCGCACGCCCAAGGACTCGTATGGCTGGTACCGCGACCTGATCGCCACTCACCGACAGAGCGGGGGCTAGGCCTGTTCGAGGCGTACGCCGGACCACGCCTCGTCGAGCTGTACGTGCTCGACGGTGTGCCAGCCGTAGTCGGCGACGAGGTCGCCGATCGTCTCAACGGCAATCTCGGTGCGACCACCGATCGGGTAGCAGATCCACACCACCGGGATCGAGCCCAGCTGCGGCAGGAACTCGTCGAGATCGTCGGTCAGTTGAATGTGACTATCGACGAAGAGAATGGCTCCGTCGATCCGCTCGGCCTCGTCCTCATCGTCGTCATTGCGCTGTTCGATGGCGACGGCACCCTCGGGCAAGGGGTCGAGCAACGCGGTCTCCTCGACCGTCCGACCGATGACCCATACGACATAGCCCTCAGTGATGCGGAGCTTGTCGGCGATGCTCGTCTCGGTCATGCGTTCATCCTATGGGGTGCTCGTGGTGGCGCTGATGTCGCGAATTTCGCGGTCGACGTCCATGCCCTTGACCTCAAACCTGGTGAGCGGGCGACCCTCGAACCGTGGTGCGTACGTGCCTGAAGTCAGCAGCGCCGGCTCTCCGTTGACGACTTCCAGCATCTGCTCGGCGTAGTCCTCCCAGTCGGTCGCCAGGCGCAGTGTGCCGCCAGGTTCGAGCACACGTACGGCCAGCTTTGCGAACTCCGGAGTGATCAGCCGGCGCTTGTTGTGGCGTGACTTGTGCCAGGGATCGGGGAACCAGATGCGCAGCTCGCGCACGGATCCGGCCGGCAGCATCGTCTGCAAGGCCTCAGGCGCGTTGACGACTGCCATGCGGATGTTGGTCACGCGCTCGTGGAGCATGGTCACAAGGGTCTGCGCGACTCCCGGCACGTAGACCTCGAGGCCCAGGAAGTTGACGTCCGGGTGCTCCTTGGCGGCGTGCACGAGCGCTTCGCCACGGCCACTGCCGATCTCGACGATCAGGGGAGCGGTGCGGCCGAATACAGCAGGGGCGTCGAGCACGAACGATGGGTCGACCGACGTGCTCGGTCCATGGCCAGGTACGTCGATCACGTACGTGTCGGCGGCCTTGTCCCAGGCGTTCTGCTGGCGCTCGCTGAGCCGTCCTCCGCGCCGGGTGAATGACACCGGGCTGGTGCGATAGGCAGGTGACTCCACGACGGCTAGCGTAGACGGCGTGAGTATCGAGCCTGACACCAAGGACTGGACCTGGGTCCTGTCGCAGAAGTGCCCTGAGTGCGGCCTGACCGCAAGTGATGTCGTCCCCACCGAGATCGGTGCGCAGGTACGCGCCGACCTGCCGCGTTGGGCGGCTGTCCTGGCTCGTGCCGACGTACGCGACCGCCCGTCACCTGGCGTCTGGTCACCGCTTGAGTACGCGTGCCACGTGCGCGATGTGTACGTTCTCTTCGCGGAACGCGTGGAGCTGATGCTCGATCAGGACGATCCGCTGTTCGCCAACTGGGACCAGGACAAGACTGCGATCGAGCACGACTACGCGTCGCAGGATCCGGAAGATGTCTCCGAAGAGTTGACGGCTGCGGGTGACGTGGTCGCCCGCGTTTTCGACAACGTGGCAGACGACTCGTGGGATCGTACGGGCCGTCGCAGCGACGGGTCGACGTTCACAGTCGCGACGCTTGGCCAGTACTTCCTGCACGACATCGTCCACCACCTGCATGACGTCCGCGCCTGATGCAGTGGGATGCGATCGTCCTCGCCGGCGGTCGCGGAACGCGGCTCGGTGGTGTCGACAAGGCATCGCTCGAGTTTGATGGCGCCACGCTGCTGTCGCGGACTCTCGAGGCTGTCGCCGGTGCTGCGCAGATTGTCGTCGTCGGTGACGCCGACGCGCCGGGTGTGATCGTCGTCCAGGAGGAGCCCCGGTTCGCGGGCCCCGCCGCCGCTGTCGGCGCAGGCCTCGCTCATGTGACATCGCCGTACGTGTTGCTTGCTGGGGTCGACCAGCCGTTCCTCGGCGATGCGATTCCGGTGCTGCTCGGTGCCGTGACCGGCGACGGTGTGATCGCCGTCGACGCAGACGGACACCGCCAGCAGCTCATGATCCTCGTCAGCGCCGAAGCCCTGCGTGATGCGGTGGCGGCGCAGTCCTCCCTGACAGACCTGTCGTTGCGTGCGCTCCTTTCGCCGCTCGAGCTGGTCGCGGTGGACGTACCGGTTCGATCGACCCTCGACATCGACACGTGGCACGATCGTGACCGTGCCTTGGAGCATGGGCAGCAGGGAGAACGCAATGACTGATCTCGATGACTGGGCCGCGCACGTTGCTGAGGAGCTGGGCCTCAGCGGTCTCGTCCTCGATGTCGACGAGGTCCTCGATCTCGCCTCGGTCGCGGCGCACAATGTCGTACGTCCCGCAGCGCCGCTGACGACGTTCCTTGCCGGGTTTGCTGCCGGCCAGGCCGGGGGCTCTGCCGACGACATCCGCGACGCGATCTCTCGCGCGACAGCCGTCTGCGAAGCCCGCTGAACCAAGCAGCCCGACACGCCGACCTTCGTCGTCCGCACTAGTGCGTAGTGCGTGGTACTGTCGCATCCATGGATGCGACTCAGCTGCTCAAGGGAGTGCTCGACGTGGCGGTACTCGCCGTCGTCGAGGACGAAGACGGATATGGCTATGACGTCGTACGCAGGTTGCGTGCGGGCGGTCTTGAAGAGGTCGGCGATGCCTCGGTCTACGGCACGTTGCGGCGGCTCTACACAGCTGGCGCACTGACTTCGTACGTGGTGCCGTCCGAAGAAGGGCCGCACCGCAAGTACTACGGCATCAACGCACAGGGGCGAACGATGCTCGATGTGCAGCGCAAGGTCTGGAACGAGTTCTCAACCACGATGAACAATCTGCTGGAGGCATCATGACCACGTCGACCGTCACCCCCGAGATCGTCACCTTCGCCCAGGGCGTGCGTGCAGCGCTGGCGGACCTGCCGGCCGATGAGGTCGACGACCTCACCGAAGGCCTCGAAGCAGACCTCGCCGAGGCGTATGCGGAGGACCTGCAGCGCGAGCTGCCCGATCCGGCCGCCTACGCCGCCGAGCTGAGGCTCGCCGCAGGGCTCCCCGTACGTTCGAAGTCCAAGCAGGGCCTGCTCTCCGGTCTCGGCGACGGCCTGCGCGACACCAAGCGCGACATTGGCATCGCCATACGCCGCAATCCGGCGTTGGCCGGCATAGCCGACTTCCTTGCCACGCTCCGACCGGCGTGGTGGCTGGTACGCGCGTGGGTCGCGTACGAGGTAGCCATCCATCTGATCGGCGCAGTGAACGGCAACAGCCTGTGGTTGCCGACTGACCTGCTGCAATGGCTGGTACTCACCGCGTTCGTGGTGGTCAGCGTGCAGTGGGGGCGCGGTCGCTGGCGCTTCCGTGGACTCGCCCCGGCCATCGTGGTCGGGAATGTTGTCGCGGCGGTGTTGCTGATCCCCATGATCTCGGCCGCCGAGTCACACAGCGGTGACGTCTACTACACCGACTCGTTTGAAGAGCAGGACCTGACAGGCGTCTATCTCAACGGCGAAACGGTGACCAACATTTTCGCGTACGGCCCCGATGGCAAGCTGCTCAAGGGCATCCAGCTGTTCAACGAGGACGGCAAGCCGCTGACGACCTCCGTGCCCGGTGGCAACGGGTGCCTCGATCCTGACTGCAACGAGAACGGGTTTTGGACGCCGTCATACCTGGAAACAGGGCAGACCGCGTGGAACGTGTTCCCGATGCAGATGGTGGGAATGATCTTCAATGAGCAGACTGGAATGGACGAACCCGATCCGGCAGCCAAGGCTCAGGATCGCGAGCCGCCGTTCGTGAAGGTTCCCGCCGTGGTGACCGCGCCGAAGGGTGAGAAGCCGACACCCTGATTCGGGAGCAAAGGCGGGTGCTCAGGCGTTGTATAGAGTGAAAGTACCGACTCCATCGCGGAGTCGATATCCCACGGAGGGAAACATGAAGAGCAGCAACCCCGTCTTTGCTCGCAGCGCCGAGTTCAACGGCACGGGCACCGCCACTGCCAGCGATCCATCGCAGTGGCAGATCGACCTGAACGGCGAAGGCTCGCCGACCCACACGGGTCGCGGCACCGGCCGTATGACGCTCGACTCGGTTGTCGAGAAGACCGCCATCTCGCTCGGCCTCTTGACCGTCGCAGCGGCAATCACCTGGTTCATGATCGGTGACCTCAACAGCGGCGACGTCACGGCCGACAACGCTGCCTACAGCAAGGCGTTCATCTTCGCGATGGGCGGCGCGATCATCGGTCTCGTCCTGTCGCTGGTCAACTCGTTCAAGAAGGTCATCAGCCCGCCGCTCGTCATCGCATACGCGGTCGTCGAAGGTGTGTTCGTCGGTGCCTTCTCGAAGGTCGTCGCCAGCTATGTCGGCGATCCCACGATCGTCTTCCAGGCGGTTCTGGCCACGATGGTCGCGTTTGGTGGCACGCTCGCGGCCTACAAGTTCTTCAACATCCAGGTCACTGACAAGTTCCGCAAGGTCGTCACGATTGCGATCTTCAGCTTCGTCGGCGTCATGCTGGTCAACTTCGTGCTCAGCCTCACGGGCGTGCTTGAGTCTGGCGGACTGCGCGGCTTCAACACGCTCGGTCTGATCGTCTCGGCCGTCGCGGTCGTGCTCGCGGTCTTGATGCTGATCATGGACTTCGACTACGTCGAGCGCGGCGTCGAAGCCGGCCTGCCGGAGCGCGAGTCCTGGCGTGCAGCATTCGGCCTGACCGTCACGCTGGTCTGGCTCTACATCGAGATGCTGCGCATCCTCGCGATTCTTCGCGGCGACAACTAGCAATCAACTTGACGATGGCCGGCCCCTTCGGGTGCCGGCCATCTCTTGTTTGCAGGAGCAGGTGCCTTCTAGGACCTGGTGAGCACGAGTCGGCGGCGCCGCAACACACTGGCGAGGCGACCGCTGCGTACGACCTGGGTGCCCGGCTGCTGCGCTGCCTGGGTCGCCGCTTCGCCGAGTGACATGACATCGCGTGGCTGGCCGGAGTCGATGACGTCCTGCTCGGGATCGTGAAGCGATGCGGCGACAGCAGGCATGAGCACCGAGACCATGTTGGCGTAGCCCGCCGCCGATGGGTGGAATCGGTCTTCTCCGAACATTGCGTCGAGCTGCTCGCGGAACAGCCCGCCAAGCAGGTCGCCCAGGGACACGGCACGACCGCCCGCTCTCACGACAGCGATGGTCTGCTGGCGGGCGAGGGTGCGGCTCCAACGTCTGGCGACTTCGCGCAAAGGCTGGAGAATCGGCCGAACGGTCCCGAGATCGGGGCACGTGCCGACGACGACCTCGCAGCCTTCGGCCGTCAGCTGGGAGACCACGTCAGCGAGCATCCGTACGGACTTGCGCGGGGGCACCCGGTGGGTGACGTCATTGGTGCCTACGATGACGATCGCGACATCAGGCTTGAAGTCCTGGGCGAGCTCGATCTGAGCCTTGAGGTCTGAGGTCTGCGCGCCGACCACGGCGTGGCATCTCATTTCGACTTGCGCATCAAGCATGTGTGCGAGACCGATTCCGAGCAGGCCAGCCGGCGTGGTGTCGGACGTTGTCATGCCGTAGCCCACGGCAGCGGAATCGCCAATCACGAGGCAGCGGATCGTCCGGCCAGCGTGCTCCTCACCATAGAGGCCGTCCGGAGTGGGTGGACGGTCGTCGGTCGTGCCGATAGCGCGACGAGCAAGCACGGCTTCGCCCATCAGGGCGGCGTAAAAGCCCGAGAAAGTTGCCACGCCGCCGCCGAGGGCGAAGGTCGCGACTTTGCGTGTGCGTGCCATACATCCAATTTACGTCGCTTCGCCAACGAAAATTGTGCATTTGCCGAGGTCAGAATGAACTCTTGGCAACATAAGGTAAACCTGTGCGCCACGACTATGTACCCAACTTGCGAGATGTGGGCGGTGTCGTGACAGATGACGGCAGCGAAGTGCTCACTGGACGCGTGCTCCGCAGTGCGATGCCCCACGCGAAGGATGGCGTCCCCGAGGGCATTGCCTGGCCCCCGGCTGTGGTGATCGACCTTCGCTCCGACGGTGAGAGCGAATCGATCCACCCGCTTGCCCACCAGGGATCGCGCATCGTCAACCTTCCGCTGCTGAGCGCGCTCCGCCCTGATCTCGCACCGCCGGAGGACCTTCACGGCCTCTATCTGCTCGTGCTCGACCATGCATCGATGTATCTCGTGGAACTCGTCCGCGAGGTTTCGCTGGCATCCGGTGCAACGCTGATCCACTGCGCGGCCGGCAAGGACCGTACGGGGATCTCGGTCGCACTGCTCCTCAGGTTGGTGGGGGTGTCTCGGGAGGACATCTTGGCGGACTACCAGCTGACCGAGGAGTCCTCAAAGGCAATCGGCGCTCGCCTGCACAAGCTGCCGGGCCGCAAGCATCGTGCTGCGCTCCCTCCAGCATTCCTCGAGGTGTCAACCGAAGCGATCACCGGCGTCCTCGACGTATGGGATGAGCATGAGGACGGCGTTCATGGATGGTTCCGAAGCATCGGCGGCGACGATGAACTCATCGCTCAGCTGCGCCGTACTCTGGTTCGATGAGCGCGAATCCACAGGGAGTGCGAGATCGCCTCGTGGAACCCCGCATCGTCCCGCTCGGCGGAGTCCGTGGCCTGTCCGTGCACCGCACGCTCCCGCTCCGTGGGTTGCCAACGGTTGGGCCATGGTGCTTCGTGGACCAGTTCGGACCGACGCTCTCGCGCATGCAGGTCATGCCGCACCCGCACACGGGGCTGCAGACTGTCACCTGGCCGCTGGCCGGTGAGATCCGGCACCGTGACAGTCGCGGAAGTGACGTGGTGCTCAAGCCGGGCGAACTGAACTTGATGACGTCAGGGGATGGTGTCTCCCACTCCGAGGTGTCCGTCAGTACCAAGCCGACCGTCATGCATGGCATCCAGCTCTGGGTCGCCTTGCCCAACACTCGTCGTCTCGGGCCGTCCAACTTTGAGCACCATGCCAACCTGCCTCGCGTTGAAGGTGAAGGCTGGCACGGCACCGTCATGCTGGGCGAGCTCGAAGGTGCGAAGTCGCCTGCCAGGGCCTACTCGCCGATCGTCGGTGCCGAGCTGCGGCTGCGTCCAGGACGGTCCCGTATCCCATTGGAAGCCGGCTTTGAGCACGCGATCCTCGCGGTTGATGGCATGGCCATCGTGGACGAGCACATCGACGTCGGTCATCGGGAGATGTACTACCTCGAGCCTGGGCGCAAGGAACTGACGATCGACGTTCGTACCGACACGATCGTCCTGCTCATCGGCGGCGAGCCGTTCACCGAGCAGCTGCTGATGTGGTGGAACTTTATCGGTCGCACGCACGAGGACATCGTCGAGGCGCGCAATGACTGGGAAGCCGAGAGTGAGCGCTTTGGCTTCGTCGACGGACACGACGGCGTACGGATTCCGGCTCCGCCGATGCCGAACGTCCGGCTGACGCCGCGGCGCCGCACGCTCTGAGAGCGAGTGCGTCACACGGGGTTTCCAGCCGTCCAAGTTTCAGATACTCTCAGTATCTGAAACTTGAGACGTCCTCAACCCGATCGGAATGGCAATGACTCACTTCACTGGCAAGGTCGCCGTCGTCACCGGAGCAGGCTCCGGAATTGGTCGCGCCCTGTCCGTCGAGCTCGCCCGCCGAGGCGCCAAGCTCGCCATCTGCGATGTCGACACGGTAGGGCTCGCTGAGACCGAAGCGCTGGTCAAGGCTGAGGGCGCGGACGTCAAAGCAGACCATCTCGACGTCTCGCAGCGAGAGCTCGTGCTGGCGTACGCCGACGGAGTCGCAGCGCACTTCGGCAAGGTCAACTTGGTCTTCAACAACGCGGGCATTGCGTTCACCGGCAATATCGAGGAGATGTCGTTCAAGGACATCGACCGTGTCATGGACGTCGACTTCTGGGGCGTCGTCAGCGGCACCAAGGCGTTCCTCCCGCACCTTGTCGAGTCGGGTGACGGCCACATCATCAACATCTCGAGCATCTTCGGCCTCTTCTCCGTGCCGACGCAGAGTGCCTACAACGCGGCGAAGTTTGCCGTACGCGGATTCACCGAGGCGCTGCGCATGGAGATGATCCTCAACAAGCGTCCGGTCAAGGTGACCTGTGTGCATCCCGGCGGAATCAAGACCAACATCGCCAAGAAGCAGGAGCAGGTCGAAGGTGTTGACCACGATCAGCTGGCCAAGCAGTTCGACAAGCTGGCGCGCATGTCGCCCGCCAAGGCGGCCAACATCATCCTCAAGGGCGTTGAGAAGAACAAGGCTCGCGTGCTGATCGGCGCCGACGCCTGGGTGCTCGACAAGTTCGTGCGTTTGAGTGGGCCTGGCTACGCGCGAGCGGTCGCCGCGTTCAGCAAGCGAAACGGCCTCTAGCTCGGCGGCAGGTCACCATCCATCCGGACGCCAGTAAGATTCGGCCATGGCGGTTTCGGTGCTGCGAGGGCTGGACCTGCTCGAAGCGGTCGGCATGGGGGAGGTTGGCGTCTCCGAGCTGGCCCGGCGTACGGGCTTTGACAAGGCGAGCGTGTCTCGAACGGTCAAAGCGCTCGTCGAGGCAGGTTGGCTGTTCCGCGACGGCGACAAGGTCTCACTCGGGGCGAAGTCGCTGACGCTCGGGGGTGCGACGCCTCAGCGTGAGGCGGTTAATCGGGCGAACGAGATCGTCCGCATCATCGGCGGGATCACGATGATGTCGTGCTTCGCCACCCAGCTCTACGGCGAACAGCAAGCCATCATGGCTGCGTCCCAGGGCGCGGGCATGCCGGTCATCGCGGCCGACGGCAGCAGATACCCGACTTACGTCACGGTCAGCGGCCTGTGCCTGTTGGCTGCTCTTCCGCCCGCCGACGCCGACGCGGTCGTCGACGCCGCGGATCTCACTGTCTTCAGCCCGGGGGCGGTCGCGGGCGTTGACCAGCTCAAGCAGGACGTCGCCACGGCGAGGGACGGCTCGATCGTCATCGATCGGGGGCGCGCTGATCCGTCCTATGGGTGCGTGGCAAAGGTGTGGAACATCGAAGGCACGTCAACACCGATGTCGCTGTCAGTCCTCGGACCACTCACCAGGATCGACGCCGAGCTCGACCTCTGCGAGAGGCTGCTGATTGCCGCGACTGAGCCGGGCGCCGATCGGCACTCGATCATGGCGGCGTTTGCGGCAGGCTAGCCAATCAGCTCGGCGACACCCGATGGGCGAGAAGCCTCGGGCAACGCCAGCAGGGTTGCCACGAGTGTGTGTGCGGCCAGCTCACGGATCTCGTCGCGCTTGATGTCGGTGGTGTCGAGCCATTCGTGTGCGGCATTGCGTAGGAACTGGAGCCAGCTGCGTACCGCGATCTTGGCGAGCGGCGAGGCCTCGCGCACTGGCTCGACGGCATCGAGGATTCGTTCGCTCTGCAGCCGCAGATCCTCCTCGATGATGGCCTGGATCTCCGGATCGGCAGAGGCGCCGCCATGGAACACGGCCTTGACGCCCATTTTGTGGCTCTCGCAGTACTCGAGGTAGATCTCGATTCCCTGGTTCAGCTGATCGAGGATCGGCAGCGCCGGATCGGGCTTGGTCAGCTCCGACATGCGGCCTGACTCGCGGCGGACCATGGCGGCGAAGAACGCTCGCTTGGTCGGGAAGTAGTGATAGAGCAGGCCCCGCGAGACGCCGGCTTCCTCGGCCAGCAACTCGATGTGGACGTCCTCGTACGACTTGTCGGCGAACAGCTCGGCGCCGAGGTCGAGGAGCTGGTCCTGGCGGGCTTCGCGACTGAGTCGCGTACGGGTGGCCATATGGCAAGACTACTTGACTTCGGTTCAGCACGGGCTAGGCTGAACCTACTAAATCTCGGTTCAATAGGAGCGTCAGATGCGGAACGACTGGGGCGGACAGTCCTTTCCCCACCCGAGCGGGCGCAAGCCGATTATCGGCGACGTGCTCGGCGCAGATGTCGAAGCTCCGTTGCAGAGCACGATGCGCCGAGCCGCCGACCTCGGCCCGATCTTTGAGATGCACATCTTCGATCAGAAGTTCGTGTTTGTCACCGGTGCCGAGCTGGCCGCTGAGATGTGCGATGAGTCGCGCTTCGAGAAGGGCCTGTCACCAGCGCTGGTCGCGCTGCGCGAGTTCGCCGGGGAGGGTCTGTTCACGGCCTACAACGACGACACCAACTGGGCGCTCGCCCACGACCTGCTGCGTCCGGCGTTCACCAAGGCGGCAATGCAGAGCTACCACCCGATCATGCTTGCTGCCGCGCAGGAGCTGTTCGACCTGTGGGACTCGCACGGCAAGCCGGTCGACGTGTCAGCCGACATGACCAAGCTGACGATGGAGACGATCAGTCGCACGGCCTTCAGCACCGACTTCGGTTCGTTCAGTCGAGCCGAGCCGCACCCGTTCATCCCGGCGATGATCGCTGCGCTCAAGGCTGGACAGCGCAAGGGATCGCTCAACGCGATGCCGGGTGCCTCGCTGCTGTCCAAACGCATCGACAAGAAGAACGCGCACCACCAGGCGTACGTCGACTCGCTGCTGGACGGGATCATCGCCGAGCGGCGCGCTGGGGAGGTCGACGAGGGCGACCTGCTCGGGATCATGCTGCACACCCCGCATCCCGAGACCGGGGCGCGACTCGACGACGTCAATATCCGCCACCAGATCCTGACGTTCCTCGTGGCCGGGCACGAGACGACCTCCGGCGCGCTGTCGTTCGCGCTCTACTACATCGCGCAGAACCCCGACATCCTCGCCAAGGCGCACGCTGAGGTCGACCAGATCCTCGGTCCTGACCGTGACGTCGAACCGACCTTCGAGCAGGTCGCGAAGTTCCGCTATCTGCGCCGGGTTCTCGACGAGGGCCTCCGACTGTGGCCCACCGCCCCGGCGTTCGCACGCAGCCCGCGTGAGACGACCACCCTCAGCACGGGACACACGATGCGGCCCGAGGACTGGGCCATCGTGATCCTGCCGATGATGCATCGCGACAAGGCGGTGTGGGGCGATGACGCCGACCAGTTCGACCCGGACCGGTTCGTGGCCGAGAATGCCCGCGGCCGCCAGCCACACTCATACAAGCCGTTCGGTACGGGTGAGCGCTCCTGCATCGGCCGGCAGTTCGCCCTGCACGAGGCGATCTTGGTGCTGGCGCGAATGCTGCATCGCTACGACATCGCCGCCGACCCCAGCTACGAGCTCGACATCGCCGAGCGTCTCACCTTGATGCCCAAGGGCTTCGAGCTGACCCTCACCCCTCGCGTACCTGCTGTGCTGCGCGAGCCCAGCACCGTATGACCGACCACTCCCGACTCCGCAAGGACATTCAATGACTCGTCAGACCATCAAGGGCGCTCGTGCGCTCGTCACCGGAGCGACCGGAGGAATCGGTCAGGAGATCGCCCGCGCGCTCCACGCAGAAGGCGCCGATCTCGTGCTCAGCGGTCGTCGCGCGGAGATCCTCGAACCGTTGGCCAAGGAGCTGGGCGCGCAGGTCATCATCGCTGACCTGGCGGACCTCGACGACGTCGCTCGACTGCTCAAGGAAGCCGGCCCGCTCGACATCCTCGTTGCGAATGCGGCACTTCCGGCATCGGGGTTGCTGCAGGAGTACACGCAGGAGCAGATCCTCCGCAACGTCTCGGTCAACCTCACCGTCCCGATCCTGATGGCGCAGGACGGTGCGGCAGGCATGGTCGAGCGCGGCCACGGCCACATCGTGCTGATCGGCTCGGTCGCCGGCAAAGCGGCATCTGCCGGTGCGTCGATGTACAACGCCACGAAGTTCGGGCTGCGCGGCTTTGCACTCGCGTTGCGCGAAGACCTTGCCGTGGACCACGTGGGCGTCTCGATCATCGAGCCCGGCTTCGTGCGCGACGCAGGCATGTTCGTAGAGGCCGAGGGCAAGCTCCCGCCAGGCGTTCGTACGGTCTCGCCACAGCAGGTCGCCAAGAAGGTCGTCAAGGCGATCAAGCGTGACAGGGCTGAGATCGTCGTCGCGCCGATCGAGCTGCGAGCTGGTGCGGCGATCGCTTCGGTGTTCCCGGTGTTTGCTGGCAAGGTGCAGAAGCGCCTCGGCGGCGACAAGGTGTTCGACTCGATGGTCGGCAAGCAGCGCGCCAAGCGCTGAGGTCAGTCGTCGGGGAGTGAGCGGCGGTCGTCTGGGGCGTTCCCACGCGGGAAGGCAAGCGTGTCTGCTGCGATCCACCACTCCATGACCTCGTACGCGAGTCGGCCCGCTATGACCAGGGGATCGAGCTCGTTGAGGCGAGCCGCCTCGGCGAGATCGCAGGTGAAGATCGACATACCTCGAAACGACTCGTCGCTCTGCTCGAGGAACGGTCCGTTCGCCACGACCAGGCCCTGATCCCGCAGGGCAGCGCGGTGTGCGAGGTGCTCTGACTGAAGTCGGTCGAGCTCTTCCTCTGGCAGGTCTGGAGCGTCAGCGGGCCGTCGCAAGATGACGAGCGTGTAGACGCTGAACTCGTCCGGAATGTTCGGGTCGCGGGCCATGAATCGGATCCTAGGCCGAGCGGTCAGGTCGCCGACAGTTGTTTCATGACCTCGGCCAGGTCCCAGAACGCCCTGAGGTGGGAGATGTGGCCGCTCTCGTCGAGTCGATAGTGGATCGCCGCGTCGTACGTCGCCGACTCGCCGCCGGGTGTGCGGATCGAGATGTCGGCGAGGACGAGAGCCTCGCCGGGCGGCTCGTGGATGCGGCGCACGTCGAATCG
>JAKFCR010000388.1:0-4009 GCA_036676545.1 Aeromicrobium sp.
GGAAGACAACACGCGTACGAGCGGTTCGATCAATCCGAGGTCTGCGAACGTCGGGGATTCGCGAACCTCGTCGTCAGTCATAGGGACAAGGTTATCGGTGCAACACCGAATGCAACGAATGCTGGCTAGTAGGCACCGGTCGCACGCACAACCGCCCTGAAGGTCTTCCAGAGGATCAAGATGTCGCCGACAATCGACCAGTTCTCCACGTAGTAGAGATCAAGGCGCATTGTTTCTTCCCAGTTGAGGTCAGATCGCCCTGAAATCTGCCACGGACCGGTGATGCCTGGGCGTACGAGCAGGCGGCGGCGAGCGTCGGCCGCGTAGCCGGACACCTCTGACATCAACGGCGGGCGAGGGCCGACCAGGCTCATGTCACCCTTGACGACGTTGACCAACTGTGGGAGCTCATCGAGTGAGAATCGGCGCAGAAACTTGCCGACGCGGGTCACGCGGGGATCGTCGCGCATCTTGAACATCACGGCGTTGCCAGTGTCTGGGGTGAGCTCATCAAGCATCTCGTCGGCACCGTCGACCATCGTGCGGAACTTGATCATGCCGAAGGTCTTGCCATCTCGACCAACCCGCTCCTGGACGAAGAACACGCCTCCGGGACTCGACACCTTCACCGCGATGGCCACTGCGATGAAGATCGGGGACCCCATGAGGAGCAGCGTCCACCCGCCGACGCGATCCAGCGTGGCCTTCGCCCATCGAGCTCCGCCGCGGTAGGCCGGCTTCTCCACATGCAGCAGCGGAAGACCAGCCACGGGTCGGATGTGGACACGTGGTCCAGCGATGTTCGCGAGCGAGGGCGCGACGATGATCTCGATGTCATGCCCTTCGAGCTCCCAGCCGAGTCGGCGAACCATGTCGGGGTGGGTCGCGTCCGAGGAGGTGACAATCACCGCGTCAGCGTCAACAGATGCGGCAGCCGCCCTCAAGGCGTCAACGTCGCCAACCGCCGGCAGGCCTGCCACTCCACCGCTTGAATCCGGCCCCGTCAGGCACACGCCGACGAGCTGGTATCCATATCCCTCATGGCGACCGAGTACGGCCGCTAGGTGTTCGACGGACTCGCGGTTGCCGACGACAATCGCACGGTGGGACATCCGACCCATCTGTCGCTGGACCTGCAGCCACTGGCGCCACGTCCACCGGTTGAGGGCAAGCATCAGCAATCCGAACGGCAAGGCGACGACGACATACGTACGCGGTGGAGAGACCGCGGCGACGTAGCCGAAGAACGCGAGGAACGAGAACATCACCAGAGTGGAATTGAGAACCCGTTTGTACTCATCAGCGCCGCCTCCGAGAACTCGCGGGTCTCGTGTGCCGGCGAGCGTCAACACCACGTGCCACATCCCCAGGGTGACGATCGACGCAGCGAGCCATTTGGTCTCGAATGCGCCGCTGGGATCGTCCCAGTGCGGCTTTGATGCCCACACAATGTGCGCCGTGACGAAGACCCACGTCAGGATGATGAAGTCCGAGAGCACCAGGATGCGGCCGTAGCGCCGCTGCCACCCGGTACCGGTCTCACGACTTGAGGAACTCGCCGCCACT
This sequence comes from Aeromicrobium sp., assembly GCA_036676545.1. Lineage (GTDB taxonomy): Bacteria > Actinomycetota > Actinomycetes > Propionibacteriales > Nocardioidaceae > Aeromicrobium. The sequence goes on from JAKFCR010000388.1 coordinate 1,567, forward strand.
TCCCGCTCCTGCCCTTCCAGCACCGAAGCGGTTGACCCCACTCGCGGATTCACGCCCGGGAAGGCCGCCCGACAACGCGCCGCTTGGCTGCGACTGTCAGTCGGGAGAGTCCAATCAGGGCCATCGCAAACACGACGGCGCCCAACCCGAGCACCAACCCACCGTAGCCGTTGGGGGCGCTAACTGTCCCGGGGGTGTGACTGACCAGGACCGCAACCACAGGCAGCACGGCGACGACGATGGTGAGAGCAAACGCCGCAAGAACGCGACCGACCCCAATTGGTGTGTAGTCCATGCACCATCTCTCCAAAGTTGCCTGCAAGAATTCACGCAAAGTTTGCCGGTGTAATGAAGAAACGAGCCTGCGCGACCGGAGTTACGCGACATCTCTTCGCGATGAGGCAATCCACGCGGCGATCATGTGGCATGCTCGTGCCGTTCAGAAGACGTCGAACCGCTAAGGAGACGCAGTGTCGCCCCAACAGCTCGGCCGACGCTGGCCCTCCATCGTCGTGCTCACTCTGCTCGGAATTGCCGTCGCCGTCGGCCTGCTGTCCACTGCGACTGAGCGCTATTCGGCGCACGCCGACGTGCTGATCGGACCGCCGCCAGCCGAGAGCACCCGCGCGGTGGACGCGCGCACCGTTGCGTCCTACGGGCACGTTCTCGGCGGTCGTACGATCGCGAGCCGCGTCGTCAAGAGCCTCGGCCTTTCCGACAGCATTGCCGCCACAGATCGCCGCATCGATGCCAGAGTCCTGAAGAACACCTCTGTCCTGCGGGTCACTGCTGAGAGTGACAACTCGCAGACCGCCGCTCGTATCGCCCAGGAGTCAGCCGAGCAGTTCGTCAGCTGGCTCGAGGACGAGCAGGCCGACAACGTCATCGAAGGCACCGACGGCGATCCGGACACCGACACCGCGCTGACCGCGGCCGTGGTCACACAAGCCGCCACACCATCCTCGGCGTCCTACCCGTCGCGCCCGCTGTGGCTGGCAATCGGCGCAGGCCTCGGCTTGCTGGCCGGCCTGTTGTTCGCCACTTGGCGCGAACTCTCCGATCGCAGTGTCCGCACACCGACGGAGCTCGAAGAGCTGGCCGGAGCACCCGTGCTCGGAGCGATGGCGTACGACCGGGCTGCCGCGAGCACTCCTCTCATCACGTCGCTCGGCACGCACCATCCGCGGTTCGAGGCCGTACGCATCCTGCGCACCAACCTTCAGTTCCTCGATGTCGATCGGGACCACAAGGTCATCACCATCACGAGCTCGCTTGCCGGCGAGGGCAAGTCGACCACAGCCTGCAATCTGGCGATCGCCCTAGCCCAGACCGGAACGCGGGTCGTTCTGGTCGAAGGCGATCTGCGTCGTCCGCGCGTCAGCGAATACCTCGGCATCGAGAAGTCCGTCGGACTCACCACGGTCCTGGTCGGTCGCGTCGCACTCGACGCCGCCCTGCAGCAGGCCGGAACGCCGGGCCTCGACGTGCTCACTAGCGGGGCGTTGCCACCCAACCCGTCAGAGATCCTGCAGACCAAGGCCATGACGGCGCTCATCGCTGAGCTGCGCCACCGCTACGAGGTCGTGCTGATCGATGCGCCACCACTGCTGCCCGTCACCGATGCATCCCTGCTGGCGTCGATCTCCGATGGCGCGATCCTCGTCGTACGACACGGTTCCACGGGTCGCGAGCAGGTACGTACGGCCACTGAGCGGCTGCAGGCCGTCGGCGCCAGGCTGCTCGGCACGGTGCTCAGCATGAGCCCGGCGCGCGAGCTGAGCCGCTACGGCTACGGCTATGGATATGGCTACGGCCCGGAGTACTTCTCCAAGACCGCAGCCGCTGGACAGCGCAGAGGCGCGCGCAGAGGGTGATCAGATATGGGCGAGCGCGTTGAGGCGCGAACCCACCGTGTGGGCTGCAGCGGCGATCTGATCGGCGGTCTTGCGATGCACTTCAGGACTTCGGCGGTAGGGGTCACCGATGTCGATGTCAGCCGGTGCGAGGCTGCGCTGACGTGCCGCCTCGGCTACGAGCTCAGTCGGGTAGGCCCCTTCGACCTTCTCGCACAGTGCAGCGAACTCGACGAGCGTGAACGTACGCCGCAGGGCACGGGGGTTGAGCGCGAGCACCTCTGAGCGGTGCGCCTTGGTTGCGGTGAGGATCAGGTCGGCCGAGTCGACGAGATAGGTGTCGATCGCGTGCGACGTGAACTTGCCGGGCGAGTGACCGAATCGCATGAGCTCCATCGCCGCCATGGCATCCATCGGCTGACGGTCCCACCCTTGGACGCCCGCGCTCGCCACCTCGAACAGCTTGGGGTCGAGCTCTGCTCTCAGCAGCACCTCGATCATGGGGGAACGACAGATGTTGGCGGTGCAGATGGCAAGGATCGCGAAACGCCGATGCCCCGTCAACGTAGTACCGGACGCACGTGCAGCCC
>JAKFCR010000389.1:0-5070 GCA_036676545.1 Aeromicrobium sp.
GTGCGGGCGGATCAGGCGGAGCGGACAGCGCATCGCGCAATCTGCTCCTCGCGCGATGCAGTCGTACTGCCGCCGTGCCGGGCCGGCACTCGAGCACGACCGCCACGGCCTTGACGGTCAGGTGCTCCCAATAGACGAGCTGGAGAATTTCGCGATCGTCCTGGTTGAGCCGCTGAATCGCGTCGAGCACCAATGAGCGCTCGTCGACGTCAGCCATGGCGTCGGGCGCGGTGACGTCGCTGGTGTCCTGGACACGCTGAGCGACGCGAAACTGCCGTCGCTCGCTGCGTTGATGGTTGGCGAGGGTGAAGCGCGCCGTCCGATACAGCCATGGAAGACCGCCGGCTATCGCCTCGTCATAACGTCGCCAGGCGGTGAGGAAGGTGCTCGCGACGACGTCCTCGGCGATATCGGGTGCAGCGCGGCGCCGGGCATACGACCGGACCGAGGGCAGGGTCGCCCGGTAGAGGACCTCGAAGGAGTGGCGGCGTTCTTCGTCAGCGGAGCGCATGCCTATGTATGTCCGGCAGCCACTCGGTGATTACCGCCCGCTCAGACCTTGGCGTCGGGGAAGACGGGCCAACAATCCGTACGGATCGTCGGGTCAAAGCCGGGGCCAGCCGCGATCGTGACCTTCTCGCGGTTGAGGATCCCGGTGGTGAGGAAGAAGATCGCGGCGATGTAGAGCGCCATGATCGTGAGCCCGCTTGCTACGGCATCCTTGTCGATGCGGTCGGCTTCGCCGAGCAGGATGACGCCATCGGAGATCAGGAACAGTAGGCCGCCGATTCCGGCGCGGATGTCGGTGGCCAGCGAGGTTGCGCCGGTGCCGACCAGAAGCGCAGCGTAGATCGGCACGACGGGTTTGAGCCCGTCCTCGAGGCCGCTCCAGCCGTACGCGATCATCGCGATGCCGGCGAGGACGTAGATCGCAAGGATCCAGGGTTTGCGCTTGAGCTGACCGATCGCACCGCGCGAGATGAAGAACCGAATGAAGCAGATGTGGCCGAGGGCAAATGCCGCCATGCCAACGATGAACAGGTCCTCGAACTCAAGGAACAGGTCGCCGAAGAAGCAGAACACCAACGCGGCCACGAGCAGTCGCGGACCCTTCTGCTGGATCACCCAGGCAACGAGAAGCGGGGCGAGCAGGCACTTGGTGATGCTGTCCCACGGCTCGGCCTCGGCGCCGTTCAGGACTAGGTGGATCACGGTCATCACGCCGAAGGCGAGGATCCATGGACTCTTCAGGGCGAGCATGAGGATCACGCTACCGCTGCGCGGGTCTCATGGCTTCAGGTCAGGGCTCGCTTATCGCTGCATGCGCGGATCGTGCGTCGGATCGGCGTACGTCGGCAGGCAGCCGCTGTTCCTCGCGTCTGGCCGAAGCTCGAAGTGCCAGGGCTCGTTGCCGTAGATCTGGCACAGCCCGTACGCGGCGCCGTGCTCTGACAGCCAGGCGATTGCATCGTTCCGGCCGATGTCGACCGCGTCTCCGGACACATGAGGTGAGGTCTTGGACGTCGCGACCCATCGGGCCGCCTCGTGCTCGGAGCCGTACTTCGACACGGCATCGCGCAGCAGCTGGTTCTGATAGTCGGCCGAGCGCCAACCGCTGTTGACCTGGAACTCGATGCCCGCGTCGGCGGCATCCGTGGCGGCCGAGCGCAGGGCCTTCAGGAGGTCAGGGTCCAGGTGCGCGATGGCTGAGACGCTGTCGTCGAAGACGGTGACGCTGCCGCGGATGTGTCCGTCGTCGGTCGGCCCGCCTTCGTCTCGAGGCGGTCCTTCGGTACCCGGTATTTCCATGGTCTGGGTCGCTGCGGAGGGCGTCAGCGAGGTGTACGCGTAGAAGGCGCTCATCGCCGCGAGGACGACGCCGATGGCCAGGACGGCGGCGCGTGACGTGGGGCGGGATTCGTTGTGGTTCATGCGATCAGTCAAGGCAGCGCGACGTTGCCAGGGCGTATGCACTTTTCGATATGCCAGCGATATGAGCGACTCACTAGCATCGGAGGATGCGTGTGTTGGTCGTCGAGGATGAGCCCTACATGGCTGAGGCGATCCGCGACGGGCTGCGTCTGGAGGCGATTGCTGCGGACATCGCGGGCGACGGTGACACGGCGCTTGAGCTGCTGAGCATCAACTCGTACGACATCGCAGTGCTCGATCGCGACATCCCGGGGCCTTCCGGCGACGAAGTTGCCAAGCGCATCGTGGCTGCCGGCAGCGGTATGCCGATCCTCATGCTCACAGCCGCCGACCGCCTCGACGACAAGGCCTCTGGCTTCGAGCTGGGCGCCGACGACTACCTCACCAAGCCGTTCGAGCTGCGAGAGCTGGTGCTTCGACTCAGGGCGCTGGATCGCCGACGAGCGCACAACCGCCCGCCCGTACGAGAAATTGCTGGTCTGAGGCTCGATCCGTTCCGCCGCGAGGTCTATCGAGATGGCCGGTACGTGGCGCTCACCCGCAAGCAGTTCGCCGTGCTCGAGGTTCTCGTTGCTGCCGAGGGTGGCGTCGTCAGCGCCGAAGAGCTGCTCGAACGAGCGTGGGACGAGAACGCGGACCCGTTCACCAACGCGGTCCGCATCACCGTGTCTGCGCTCCGCAAGCGCCTGGGCGAGCCGTCGATGATCGCCACCGTCGCCGGCGTCGGCTATCGGATCGACGTCTCCGATGGAGACGCGGATGGATAGGGCTCCCGGGTTGAGCGCTCGGCTCAAGCTCACGCTCAGCTATGCCGGCTTCCTGATGCTGGCGTGCGGGCTGCTGCTCGCAGTGGTGTGGGTCTTCCTGCTGCGCTACGTGCCCGACGACACGACGTTCCAGCCAGGCGCGTTCAGCCCGACGCGCTCCGACCTGCTGGAGGCGTTCACGCCGAGAGCCATCCAAGCGATGGCGTTCCTGTTGGTATTCAGCCTTGTGGGAGGTTGGCTCCTCGCCGGCCGGATGCTCGCGCCGCTCAATCGGATCACCCATGCCACCCGGCTCGCGACGGAAGGATCGCTGGCCCATCGGATTCACATGGAGGGCCGCAAGGACGAGTTCCGTGATCTGGCGGACGACTTCGACAGCATGCTGGCCAGGCTGGAGGCCCATGATGCCGAGCAGCAGCGCTTCGCCGCCAATGCCTCGCACGAGCTGCGTACCCCGCTCGCGATCATGCAGACCCTCCTTGAGGTGGCCCGCAGCGACCCCGACAGTGACCAGAAAGAGCTCGTTGACCGTCTCCATTTCGTCAATGCCCGGGCGATCGACCTGACCGAGGCATTGCTCTTGTTGAGCCGCGCCGACAAACGGGCCTTCACGCGCGAACCCGTCGACCTGTCGTTGATCGCCGAGGAGGCAAGCGAGACGCTGCTCCCACTCGCCGAGAGTCGCGGCATCACGATCGAGACCTCAGGGCAGGTCGCATCGACGAGCGGCTCGCACGTGCTGCTGCTCCAGCTCGCCACGAACCTCGTACACAACGCGATCGTCCACAACCTGCCCGATCAGGGTGATGTGTGGGTCTCGACCAGCGTCCAGGCGAACGGTGTCGAGCTGTCAGTCGAGAACACCGGCGAGACGCTCAGTCCGGCCAGCGTTGCGACGCTCGCGGAGCCGTTCCAGCGCGGATCCGAACGCACCCGTACCGATCATGCTGGTGTCGGTCTCGGGCTGGCCATCGTCAAGAGCATCACCCAGGCGCATGACGGGACACTCACGTTGTCCCCGCGCGAGGACGGCGGCTTGCGGGTCTCCGTTCATCTGCCAGCCATTCCATCGACCTAGCGAGCGTCATACGTTGGAGTCATGACATCGCGTATCTCTCATACGACCGTCGACTCCCGCAACGCGTATGCCCAGTCGGTTTGGTGGGCCAAGGTGCTCGACATGAGCGAGGATCCTGCCGATCCCAACCTCCCCGGCCACGAGGAGTGCATGATCTTCACGCCAGATGGCCGCCAACGGGTGCTGTTCATCGAGGTGCCCGACACCAAGGAGATCAAGAACCGGCTGCACTTCGACATCCGTCCGACCGACGTCACCCGCGACGAGGAGATTGAGCGAGTTCTGGCGCTGGGCGCGACAGAGTTCGAGGATCATCGACTGCCGGATGGTCGCGGCTGGATGACGCTCAGGGACCCCGAAGGCAACGAGTTCTGCATCCTGCGCGGAGACCTCGAAGTGGTCGACGACTACGCGCCGCAGTGACCTAGCCAGCTGATCGAGTCAGACCGTGTAGCCGCCGTCGATGTCGAGCTTCTGTCCAGTGATGAAGCCGGCGCGGTCTGACGCAAGGAAGCACACGGCCTCGGCGATGTCGGCCGCGTTGCCGAAGCGTCGGAGCGGAATGTTGTTGCGGGTGATCGCGAGCGCGTTGTCGTCGAGCTCGCCCGATTCGATGAGCCGTGCGGCCATGCCGTCCGTCAGCATCCCGGGGCCGACCGCGTTGATGCGGATGCCGAATCGACCTTCTTCGGCAGCAATTCCGCGTACGAGTTGCTCGACGGCACCCTTCGGCGCTGAGGAGAGTCCATCGCGTACGGGGAAGCGAGCCGTCGCGGCCGTGGTCACGGCGACGATCGAACCCTTGGTCTCCCGCAGCAAAGCCAGTGAGGGGTGGACGACGTTGAAGAAGCCAACCGCGTCCTGGGTGAGCTGTTCGGCGAAGTCGGCAGGTGACACCTTCGACAGGTGGACCATCGGGACGTGAGGACCGGAGGCGTAGACGAGCGTGTGCAATCCCCCATAAACCTCTGAGACCTCAGCAAGAACTGAGCTGCAAGCCTCGGCCGAGGTCACGTCGAGAGCGTGGGCGGAGGTACGTACGCCGTGCTTGGCTGCGGCCGTCGCAACGGCATCGCCTGCATCCCTTTTGCTGCGGTAGGTCACCGCGACATCACTGCCGCGGGCGGCCAGCATCTCGGCGATCGCGGCACCCAGGCCGCCACTCCCGCCGACCACGAGGGCGGCACCGGTTGCGTCTGCGAAGTCTGTCGAAAGTTCAGTCGTCATGAGGTCCCGAACTCTACCGAGTGGTTGTCCTTCACACGGGGAACTGGTAGAACGTGTTCTAGATTT
>JAKFCR010000390.1:0-3725 GCA_036676545.1 Aeromicrobium sp.
TCCCAGCGGGAAGTTGACCTAGGGCACTAGCTCAATTGGTAGAGCTCCGGTCTCCAAAACCGAAGGTTGGGGGTTCAAGTCCCTCGTGCCCTGCAACAAGACGACAACGACGACGTACTAAGGAGAACCGTGAGCGAACGGCATGAGGTGACCGGCAAGTCAGGCCGCACGTCACCGACCACGTTCTACCGGCAGGTCATTGCCGAGCTCAAGAAGGTTGTGTGGCCGACCCGTCCGCAGGTCGTCAACTACTTCTGGGTCGTGCTCGTGTTCGTGCTCGTGATGATGGCCATCGTTGCTGGACTCGATTTCGGGTTCGGCAAGGCCATGTTCTGGATTTTCGCGTAAGACATCAAAGGATCATTTGTGACTCAAGGCATCGACCCGCAGACCAGCTCTGAGACCGAAGAGGTCTTGGAGACGGACTCCGCGACCCCTGAAGCCGACGTCGAGACCGTCGCGGCTGACGAAGCGCCCGTCGAGGACGCTCCTGTTGAGGACGTCGTCGTAGAGGACGCCCCGGTTGAGGATGCGGCTCCCGCAGAAGACGCGCCGATCGAGGACGCTGCACCGGTTGACGAACCTGTCGCCGAGGACGCAGCCGAAGAGGTCGCCGAAGACACTGACGCTCCCGCTGCGGAAGCAGTTGACGAGCCGGTTGCCGACGCTCTCGCCGAGTTCCGCGAGCGCCTCCACAACCAGATCGGCGATTGGTACGTCGTCCACACCTACTCCGGCATGGAGAAGCGCGTGAAGACGAACCTCGAGAACCGCACCACGTCGCTCAACGCCGAAGACTTCATCTTCGAGGTCGTCGTACCGACCGAAGAGGTCGCCGAGATCAAGAACGGTCAGCGCAAGCTCGTCAAGCGCACCGTCCTTCCCGGCTACGTCCTGGTCCGTATGGACCTCACCGACGAGTCGTGGGGCGTCGTTCGCCACACGCCGTCCGTCACCGGGTTCGTGGGCAACTCCCACCAGCCGGTGCCCCTCAGTCTTGCCGAGGTGGAGAGCATGCTCGCCCCGGCAGTGGAGGCAGAAGTTGCCACGGCAACCGACACCCCCGAAAAGCAGCAGGCCAAGGCCTCCAAGGTCGAGTTCACCGACTTCATCGTCGGCGATTCGGTCATGGTCGTCGATGGACCGTTCGCAACGCTGCACGCGACCATCACCGAGATCAACATCGATGCACAGCGGGTCAAGGCCCTGGTCGAGATCTTCGGTCGCGAAACGCCGGTCGAGCTCAGCTTCACCCAGATCCAGAAGGTCTGAGCCAAACCGGCACCCACCACGCAACAACCATTCACACAAGGACCCAAGAAATGCCTCCCAAGAAAAAAGTTGCAGCCATCGTCAAGGTGCAGCTGCAGGCCGGTATGGCCAACCCGGCGCCGCCAGTCGGCACCGCGCTCGGCCCCCACGGCGTCAACATCATGGAGTTCTGCAAGGCCTACAACTCGGCCACAGAATCCATGCGTGGAAACGTCGTACCGGTCGAGATCACGATCTACGAAGACCGCACGTTCGACTTCATCACCAAGACGCCGCCCGCGGCTGAGCTGATCAAGAAGGCCGCCGGTCTGCAGAAGGGTTCGTCTGTCCCGCACAAGGACAAGGTCGGCAAGATCTCGAAGGACCAGATCCGCGAGATCGCCACGACCAAGATGCCGGACCTCAACGCAACCGACATCGATGCCGCCATGAAGATCGTCGAGGGCACTGCGCGCTCGATGGGCGTCACGACGGACTAGCAACACCCCACCCCAGAAGTAGTGGCAGGGCCGGCTGGGCCCGTTCAGACCACGACTGGTCAAAGAGAGAAGGAACCAGAAGATGGCACAGCACTCCAAGGCATACCGAGCGGTTGCCGACAAGATCGACAAAGACAACCTCTACACACCTCTCCAGGCCACCACGCTGGCCAAGGAGTCGGGGAGCAAGAAGTACGACTCGACCGTAGATGTTGCCATCGGTCTTGGCGTCGATCCCCGCAAGGCCGACCAGATGGTGCGCGGCACCGTCAACCTCCCGCACGGCACCGGCAAGACCTCCAGGGTCCTGGTCTTTGCCACCGGCGCGAACGCTGACGCTGCACGTGAGGCCGGAGCCGACCACGTCGGAGCCGACGAGCTGGTCGACAAGGTCAACGAGGGATGGCTCGACTTCGACGCCGTCGTCGCGACGCCCGACATGATGGGCAAGGTCGGTCGACTCGGCCGCGTCCTCGGCCCCCGCAACCTGATGCCCAACCCCAAGACCGGCACCGTCACGACGGACGTCGCGAAGGCAGTTGGCGACATCAAGGGCGGCAAGATCGAGTTCCGCGTCGATCGTCACGCCAACCTGCAGTTCGTGATCGGCAAGGCGTCGTTCAGCGCCGAGCAGCTTGCCGAGAACTACGGTGCAGCGCTCGACGAGGTCCTCCGCCTGAAGCCGGCCAGCTCCAAGGGTCGCTACGTCAAGCGGATCACCATCTCGACCACCAACGGTCCTGGCATCCCGGTCGACTCGAGCCGTACCAAGAACTACTCGGTCGACGACGAGGCCTGAGCCTCCTCAAGACCGACGAAGGGCCCCCGGCATTTGCCGGGGGCTTCTTTCGTGTGCCGGGGCTTCTATGCTCGTGCCATGACGATCTCGCGCAGGGTCTCGGCATGGGTGGTAGTAGCGCTGCTTGCGAGCTTCTCGCTGTCCGCGTGCAGTGAGAAGGACAAGGACGATTCTGGCCCAACGTCGACGGCGAGTGCGACCAATTCGGCTGACGAGCTGACCAAAGCGAACTTCGCCACCTCAATGATCAAGGCACAGCAGAAGGCGCGCACCAGCCACATCGAGATGGTCATCAAAGTGGGTGGTCAGAAGGTCGTGATGTCCGGCGACCAGATCGTGGGGGAGACCCTCAAGGACAACGCTGCGACCATGACGATGGACTACGGCGACACCGGTCCCGGGACCGCCAAGGTAGTCATCGTTGATGGGCAGTTCTACATGAACTTCGGTCCGCTGACCGACAATATGTTCGCCAAGGCCGACCTCAGCGACACCTCAGATCCCTTCACTAAGCAGCTCGCTCCGATGCTTGAGCAGATCGACATCTCCAAGCAGATCGAGGCGATGTCGTCCGCAATGACGTCAGTGGAGAAAGCGGGAGATGCGCAGAAGATCGATGGGGTGCAGGCCCAGCCCTACAAGGTGGTGGTCGACACGTCCAAGATGGATGAGTTTGATGCCCTGCCCGCCGAAGCGCGGGCGACGATCCCCGACTCAGTGACCTACAAGATGTTCCTGGGCTCGGATGGTCTGCTCCGCCGTATGACGTACGGCTTTGGTGGCATGACCGGAACAGTAAATGCCACCAAATGGGGCGAACCGCTCGAGATCGAGGCTCCACCGGCCGATGAGGTCTCGGACAAGGACTTGGCGACTCTTCTTCGCCTCTCGTCCGAGATCTGAACGGACCCGGGCGTACGCGCCTGAGGCGATTTGGTGCGCTCATCGCAGTGCCCTATCCTTGAACTACCGAAGACCGCAGGTTGGTGACTCGCAAGAGTTGCTCGAAGTGCCCGAATGGGCGGCCAGCGCAGGTTGCGAATCGCAGTTAACTCAGCGTCCCGTGCCTTGCGCCGGGACGTTTTTTCGTGTCGGTTCCATGCCAGTCATGGGGTCGCAGTCCTCGTACGACCACTGGTGCTGGAAGGAGACACATGGCAAACCCGGAGAAGACA
>JAKFCR010000391.1:0-25198 GCA_036676545.1 Aeromicrobium sp.
ACGTCAGGCGCTGACAGATATTCCGTGCTCGATGTCAGCGAGGTAGCGCTCGGCATCGAGTGATGCAGCGCAGCCGGTGCCGGCAGCCGTGATGGCCTGGCGGTAGGTGTGGTCGACGAGGTCACCGGAGGCGAACACACCACGTACGTTCGTCTCGGTCGTGCCAGGCTTCACCAGGACATAGCCTTCGTCGTCGAGCTCGACCTGACCCTTGAGCAGCTCGGAGCGCGGGTCGTGGCCGATCGCGATGAACAGTCCCGTCGCATCCAGCTTGCGGAGCTCGCCTGTGACCGTGTCGCGAAGAGTCAGACCCTCGAGCTTGTCGGTGCCATGGATCTCGGCGACCTCGGAGTTCCAGGCGTACTCGATCTTGTCGTTGGCAAAGGCGCGGTCCTGCATGATCTTGCTGGCCCGCAGCTCGTCGCGGCGGTGGACCAGAGTCACCTTGCTCGCGAAGCGGGTCAGGAAGGTGGCTTCCTCAAGGGCGGAGTCACCACCGCCGACGACGACGATGTTCTGCTCGCGGAAGAAGAAGCCGTCACAGGTCGCACACCAGCTGACGCCGTGACCGGAAAGGCGATCCTCGCCCTCGATCTCCAGCTTGCGGTAGCCGGAGCCCATGGCGAGCACAACAGCCTTGGCCTTGTGCGTCGTGCCATCCGCGAGGCTGACGGTCTTGATGTCGCCCTGGAGGTCGACGGCGGTGACGTCATCCGTGACGAGCTCGGCACCGAAACGCTCGGCCTGGGCGCGCAGCTTGTCCATGAGCTCGGGGCCCATGATGCCGTCCTCGAAGCCGGGGAAGTTCTCCACGTCGGTGGTGGTCATCAGCGCACCGCCAGCTGTCACCGAGCCCTCAAAGACGAGCGGGTTGAGGTTGGCGCGGGCAGCGTAGATCGCGGCGGTGTAGCCGGACGGTCCCGAGCCGATGATGATGAGGTTGCGTACGTCGTCGCTCATTGCCGTCGCCTTCGCTGTAAGGGCCATACCGTACGACATCGAAGACGACGGCATGGCAACTGCACTTTCTGACTCGCTCGCTGGCGCTCGCTCATTGCGTTTGTCGCCTTGATCTGAAGTCACATGACACAACGAATCCTAGGCTGCAACTATTCCGGGCGCGGGACGAACCCGGCCTAGGAGCGTCCGCGGATCACGACTTCGCGAATTTCGCCTCTGAAGGACCCGGGATCGACTTCGGGAAGCTTCCTGAGCCATACGACGAGATAGCGGGTGATCTCGCCGGACTCGAAAGACATGGAGGCGTCCACGCCGGCGCCATCAAGCACGGCCGCCCGTTTGAGGCTCTTCAGGGACCGGGGCACTTTCTCCTCATCGGGAGAGGCGATGTAGATCGACAGGTCGGTAGGCGTGCCACCGAGCTGGATGCGAACACTGTCGACCTCACGAGGTCCACCAAGGTCGAACACCAGCCCGACGCCGTCCTTGAGGCCTCCCAGTGAAGCCGACCCGAGGTAGGTGGAGGTCGGCCATCCGGTCGCGAGCTTGCCATCGATGGCGCGACGTACGAGCTCGGGACTCTCCTCACCGTCGTCGCCGAACGGATCGAAGTCGCCAACACGCTGCACCGGCAGAATCCGGATCGGGGACGAGTCGTCAATCGCGTCGCTGGGGCTGTCGTTCGTGGAGCGGCCGACCAAGAACCCGAGCACGGTCACGATCAGCAGAACAACGCCAACGCCGAGCAGGATGAGTCCACGATCGCCCTTGGCGGCGAGTCGGGCACGCTCGACATTGCGTTCCATCGTCGTCGGGGGAGCCGGTTCGTAGGCTTTGGGGCGACGACGCGGCGGCTCGAGACCGGGGGGCGGCCCGACCGGGCGGATGACGGGATCGAGGCGCAGGAGATCGGGTGACGAGATGCCCGAGAGGCTGGGCTGCTCATCGCGTACCTCTTCGTCCTCACCGGACAGCCGTAGTGTGCGCGCGATGTCCGCGGCGCTGCGCAGCGGGGACTCATGGTGGCGGGGTGGAGAGCCGAGAATGCGGTCGGCGACAGTGTCCACGTCCCGGGCCACGCCTGCGCGCACCTGACGCGGTCGCAGCAGTCGGCCGTGCTCGGTCGGTGCGGCGCGCAGTCCGTCGACCTGCGCACCGGGCCACCGGCTCACCAAGCAGGCGTAGAGGAGCTTGCCGAGGGCTTGTACGTCGAGCTGCTCGTACGCCTGCAGATCGGCAAGTGAGTCGTGACGTCCGACGGGTGACAGCGCCGTTGTCACACCGAGGCCGACGACGCGTACGGCTCCGGACTCCTTGAGCAGCACCTGGTGTGGAGTAAGGCGGCGGTGGTAGACGCCGTGCTCGTGGGCGTGGGCGATCGCCTCCGCGACCTCAGCCACAACCGTCGCCGCACGCCGGTTGGGCAGGGGTGACTGTGCCAACAGCTGGTCAAGTGGGAACGCCCGCGCCCACTCGCGTACGACCAGGTGGTGACGCTGTTCGTCCTCGATCAGGTCGAGAACGCGCAGGAAGCGCGGATCTGTGACTGAAGTGGACTCACGGGCGGCTTCGAGGAAATGATCAGCTCGAGGATCGGAGCTCGACAGCATCTCGATGCCGACATTGCGGTTGAGGATCTGGTCGTGGGCTCGCCACGTCGTGGAGCCGAGCTTCTCGGTGACGAGGTCCTGGAGTTCGTAGCGGTGCGCGAGCACATCTCCGGAGGCCAATGGCCGCCTGTCGCTCATCAACCGCCCCTTCTTCGCTCACCGCCATGCTACGGGCCGCGTGGCGTCGGTGTGGGCAATCAGGACCGGCGGCGCAGGGTTTTCACCAGGTACGAAAGCTGGTCCATCCGCAAGAGCTTGGTGGCGATCACGTACGCGATCGCACCGCCGGTGCCGGCGATGAACGCAGTCGGCAGGCCGCCCGACGGTTCGCTCTGGTCAAGGCCGGCCGATTCGAGCCCGGCGGCGCTGGCGAGCATGGCAGCGGCGGACACGATTGCGGCCACGATGAGCTTGCCGGCGAACACCAGCATCTCGCGGTCGACGATTGAGCCGACGGTCCGCGAGAGGACTGTCGTCGACAGGATCGACCCAACGACGTACGCGATACCGAACGCGAACGCGAGCATCATCGCCACGCGTGCAGGCTCCACCAACGACGTCAGGGCGATCGCCGTGACGATGTTGACAGCAGCGATGACGACCTGGATGTAGAACGGCGTCCGGGTGTCCTCGTTGGCGTAGAAACCTCGCAGCATCAGGTAGTGCACGGTGAAAGCGACCATCGCGATGGCAAATGCCTGGATGGCCCAACCGATGGCGATCGAGCCTCCCTCGAGGTTGCCGGCGAGGTTGGTGATCGTCGCGATCTGCTGGCCGAGGCAGGCGACAGCCACGGCCAGCGGAACAATGATCACAAGCGCCAGGCGTACGGTGCGGGCCAGCTCCACGCGGAACCGAGCGAACTCGCGGTCGGCGGCAAAGCTGGACAGCATCGGGATGATTGCTGTTGCGAGGGAGACAGTGATGACCCCATGTGGGACCTGGCTGACCAAGAAGCCGAGGCCGTAGACGTACGAACCAGCAGCGTCCTCACCGCTGGCGGCGCCCTGGAGGGTTGCCCGGTTGCCGAGTCGGATGATCACGATGTACGCGATCTGGTTGACCACGATGAAGCCGAGCGTCCAGAGGGCGAGGCGGAGGGTGTGGCTCAGGCCGACACCACGAAAGTCGAAACGAGGCTTGAAGTGGAACCCGGCTTGCCGGAGGAACGGAACCAGTACGGCGGTCTGCAGGGCAATCGCGGCGGTCGACCCCAGGCCGATCAGGAGCGCTTGTGAGGTGGTGAAGCCATCGACACCGTCTGACGAGCCGAAGGCGATCGCATACGCGATAAGTACTGCAATGGCAGCCAGATTATTGACAATAGGTGCCCACATCATGGGCCCGAACCGCTTGCGGGCGTTGAGAACCTGGCCGACGAGGACGAACGCGCCGTAGAAGAAGACCTGTGGCATGCACAGCAGCATCAGGAGCTGAGCGGACTCCCGCTGCTCGGCGTTGGCGGCCGAGAACAGCTCGCCGTCATAGAAGACGTGCAGGAGAAGAGGCACCGCGATCATCAGCAGCGCTGTGGCACTGACCAGTACGAGCAGACCGAGCGTGATCACACGGTTGGCGTACGCGTCGCCGCCGTCGGGGTCCTGCTTCATGCTGCGAACGAGCTGCGGGACCAGGACGACGTTGAAGATGCCACCGGCGACCAGGATGTAGAGAGCGTTGGGGATCGTGTTGGCAGTGTCGAAGATGTCGGCGTCGAGAGACTTGCCGATCACGAAGACGAGCAGCAACATGCGCAACAGTCCGGTGATGCGGGAGAAGATCGTGCCCAGCGCCATCCAGGCGCTGGCGCGTGCGATGCCGGCGTCAGTCATCGTCGGCCAGCAGTTCCGTCGGACTGCTCCCGTTGCGACGCCGGTGGAAGCGGCGGAAGAGCGCGACCAGCACCAAGACACCGGCGAGACCGATCGCGACCCACAGCACGACGCCGATCTTGCTTGAGCGCACGTTGAACACCGCGGGTGCGCCAATGCGGTCGCCGTCAGCGGTGGTCAGGCTCGCGGTCAGCTGCGCCGTGCTCTGCTGGCCGAGGTCGATGGTGACCGTCAGTGTCTGGCGCTCTCCGGCGGCGATGTTGACCGGCTTCACGGCGGGCACATCCAGAGCCGGGTTGCTGGAGTCGAGGTCGACGCCGACTCGTATGTCGTGGGAGGTGGAGTTGATGATCGTCAGCGGGAATCCGCCCGACGAGCTCGAGAGAGTCACAGAGGGTGGGCCCTCGATCTGGATCTTGTCTAGCTCATCGACCGCACGCGAACTCATGCTGTTCGCCACGGAAATGCCGAGCGGCGGATCGCTGCGCCACCGTACGCCCAGGATTCCGGCGACCTCGCGTGAGTAGGTCGCGTCGACTCCTTGGTCATCCGTCACGATCGAGGTCAGGGCTTCACCTGCCTTCGCGAGGTCGGTAGCCGCCTGAAGCTGTGCGCGGCTGATCGTTCGTGACGTGGATTTGGCCGGTACGCGACCGGAGTATTTCGACACCTGCCGCGTGAGTACGTCGTCGAGGGTCGCCGCGCTGGTGAACGGTGAGTCGAAGACCGACGCGAGTCCTCCCGTCGCCGGTCGGGGTCCCGGGTTCCAGGTCGGATCGATCATCGTCACGGCGTCTGCGCGGGAGGTCGGATCAATCGCCCGCTGGAGTCCAGCCAGGGCAGCGTCACTGAGGATGCGCTGACGCAGTCCGACGACGGTCGATCCGCCGGGGACGTTGGCGATCACATCGTTGACCAGCAGCGGAATGGGCCCGCGAGATGACTTGTAACTGACGATCGAGCCGAGGCGACGCTCCCATCCGGGCACCGCGGAAGGCGTCACGATCACGGGGGTCTCGCCGTCGCCTCGCTCGGCTCCGAGCAGTCCGGCCGTCGTACCCTTCTTGGTCGGCCAGGTGACGCGGCGACCGGTGAGCTGGTAGGTCGCGAGAGCTGATCGCGTTGCGGTGTCGGCGGCAGCTGTCAGGCTGCGGCGAAGATCAGGATTTTGGGTGAGGGCAAGGACGTCGGGCCGGTCAAATCCGAGAATCCAGACGTTCTGCGAGCGTACGTACGCCAGCAGCTCTTGCAGGAAGCTCTCGGCCTGCGAAGTCTGCACCTCAGTGAGCTCAACGTTCTTGCCGATCAGCCTCTTGTTGGCGAGGTCGTCGATGCCGACGAGCAAGGCGGGATCGAGCAGCACCGTCGACGATCTGGGCGGGAGGCTCTTCGCGAGATCCAGAAGGTTGCGCAGCTGGCCGCCGGCACCGATTGACGAGAGTGTGGCCACGGGATCGTGGTAGGTGCCGTCCGCACCCCGGTAGTCCGGCATGAGGAACGGCCACACGACGGTCGTCGGCACCCGCTGCTGATCCGGCGCGATGCTCGGCAGGAAGGTCGTCGCGCCCGCGATCGCGTCATTGCTGCGCGACCCGTCAGTGTCAGTTCCGAGGATCTGCACCCCCATGGGGTAGACGCCGGCACTGCCAGAGATGCCGAGCAGCGCATGCGGCACCTTGATCTGGAATGAGATCGACTCTCCGGCGGCCAGGGTGCCGAGCTCGTCGAACGCGCCGGCCTCGATCACCCGTGTACCGGTGTTGGCGCCACCACTGTCGATCGCGTCATTGAGCTGCGCGCGAGTCGTGAAGGGGTTGGTGGGAATGACGAGATAGGCCTGGACCTTGCGCCAGGGGTGATCGTCGTTGTTGGTGAGCGTGCCTCGTACGGTCACGTCGGAGCCGGCCTTCAGGAAGCTCGGCTGGAGCGTCGTGATCGTGACGGTGAGGTCGGGATCCTTGTCGGCTGCCTGGGAGGGAGCGCTGATGAGGAGAGTCGCGAAGATCGTCGTCAGGAGCGCCATGCAGGTTCGACGACGATGGCTGCTCACCTGAACATGTTAGTGGGGGTGGGCGGGCGGATAGAGTATGTCCCCGTGCCCACGTCAGAGCTGACCCCCGATCGCAGGGCCAGGATCGACGCTGTGCTGGCGGACAACTCGTTCCTGGCCGAGCTCGGCCTGCTGTTCACCAACGCCGGCCATGAGCTGGCGATCGTGGGCGGACCCGTACGCGACGCCGTGCTCGGTCGCCCCGGCAACGACTGGGACTTCGCGACGTCGGCGAAGCCCGACGAGATCGAGCAGATCGCCGACCCGTGGGCCGATGCCATGTGGGACGTCGGTCGCGAGTTCGGCACGATCGGACTGCGCAAGGGCTCACACGACCTGGAGATCACGACATACCGGAGCGACGCGTACGACGTGACGTCCCGCAAGCCGGAGGTGAACTTCGGCGACACGATCGATGGCGACCTCTCGCGTCGAGACTTTGCTGTCAATGCGATGGCGATCAGGCTGCCGTCGGCTGAGTTCGTCGACCTGTTCGGTGGGCTCGGCGATGTCGAAGCCCGTACGTTGCGCACTCCCGTCACGCCCGAGCAGTCGTTCAGCGATGACCCGCTGCGCATGATGCGGGCGGCGCGGTTCGTGTCGCAGCTCGGTTTCACGGCCGCTCCCGACGTCGTGACCGCGATGACCGACATGGCAGAGCGCCTTGAGATTGTGTCGGCCGAGCGCGTACGCGATGAGCTCAACAAGCTGCTGATCGGCCAGGACCCCGTGGCCGGTCTGCGGCTGCTGGTCGAGACTGGCCTCGCCGCGCAGATGCTGCCCGAGCTGCCGGCACTGATCCTCGAGCGCGATGAGCACCATCGCCACAAGGACGTCTACGAGCACTCACTGACGGTGCTCGAGCAGGCGATCGCCCTCGAGGATCGACTCGAAAGCCACCCTGACCTGGTCATTCGCCTCGCATCACTGCTTCACGACATCGGCAAGCCGAAGACCCGCCGGTTCGTCGAGGGCGGCACGGTCACATTCCATCACCACGATGTCGTCGGCGCCAAGCTCGTGCGCAAGCGCATGCGCGCACTCCGCTACAGCAATGACCTGATTGACCAGGTCGCCAAGCTCGTAGAGCTGCACCTGCGCTTCCACGGCTACGGATCGGGCGAGTGGACTGACTCAGCCGTGCGTCGCTACGTACGCGATGCCGGCGACCAGCTGGAGCGCCTCCACATCCTCACACGCGCCGACTGCACGACCCGCAACACCAAGAAGGCACTCCGCCTGCAGCGCACGTACGACGAGCTCGAGCAGCGGATCGCGGTGCTGGCCGAGGCCGAGGAGCTCGATGCGATGCGCCCGGACCTCGATGGCGCGCAGATCATGGCGATCCTCGGCATCGGACCTGGTCCAGAGGTTGGTGAGGCCTACCGCTTCCTGCTCGATCTGCGTATGGATCGGGGCCCGCTCAGCGAAGAGGACGCGACCGAAGCCCTCAAGTCCTTCTGGGCTGCTCGCTAGCAGCGCACGACGAAGGGCCGGCTCCTTGCGGAACCGGCCCTTCGTACTGCCGCTTACTGGAAGCTGAAGCAGGGCTTGCTGAAGTCGAACGACTCAGCAGTGGGCCCAACCGTGAGCTCCTGTTCAACCGAGACACCTGTCGGCGCCTTGTCATCGACCTTGCTGACGACGCTGGCGCGGTATGCCACCTCGGACGGATCACCCTTCGTCGCGCCGGCCTCCGGAGGCAGGATGCCCTCGTAGTCGACCTCGGTCAGGTTCTTCGCTGCCTCGATCAGGCTCTCGCGAGTGATGTCACCGTCATCGCCGGCCTTCTTGAGCGCGGCGAGCAGCGGGTAGCTCCACGTCCAGCCGGCGGTGTAGCCGTCACTGGGTGTGACGTCACCGAGGGCTTCGCGCATCCGCTCGTGGCCCGGCGTGTCAGTGCCGAACGGTCCCCACGGACCGGCCTGGAAGTACAGCGCCTTGAGCGCAGGTGCGGCCGGAGACTTGAGCAGTGCCGGGTTCCACGTCGGGCTGGAGCCGACGACGGTGCCCTTGAAGCCCTGCTGGGCCAGGCCACCCGTGATGGTTGCCATCTCGGCAGGACCGGTGGAGACGAAGACGAGATCCGGCTTCTCCTTGAGGATCGAGCCGATCGCACCCGCCTGGTTGTCCTGGCCGGGAGGCGTCTCGAGCTTCTTGAAGCCCAGCTTGTTGGCCTTGGCCGCAGCCTCGACGCCAGCGGCGGCGTCTCCTCCGTAGTCACCGGGGTAGCCCACGGCGACGACCTTGGACTTGGTGCCGCGGTTGGCCACCGCCCAGTCGACGCCGTTCATGGCCTCGAAGCAGTAGTTGGCGCCGCTCTCGAGGATCTGGTCCTCGAACTCCCAGGCCGAGTTCCAGGATGCAGGGACACCGATGACCTGGTCGGTCTTCATGTCCTCGAGGATCGCGAGGGTCTGTGTCGATCCGAGCGTCTGGCCGAGAGCGAGGATCTCCTTGCGCATCTCCTGGTACTTGCGGTTGTGGATCTCGGGGTTGTACTCCGCATCAGCGATGTTGGTGGTGACGTCGATGTCGTAGCCGTCAATGCCACCGTCCTCGTTGACGCCCTTCCAGAACGCCTTCTGGGCGTCGGTGATGGGGACGGCGAGGGGCGCGAACGGGCCCTTCGTCAGGTCGGAGATCACGCCGAGGTAGATGCAGCCGTTGTCCTTGTTGACAGCGTCGGGGCAGGCCTTGTCAGTGATGCCTGCAGCCGAGGAGTCGCCGTTGTCGCTACCGCGACATCCGGTGAGCACCAGCGTCGCAGCCGCTACGCCAATGGCGGTACGGAGGACGTGTCGGGAAAACTTCATCTGTTCCATTCCTTTCGGTGAGCGTCCTCGTCCTGGCTGGACTCGGGCGCGGGATGTTGCAGTGCGGCGGTCAATAGGAGAACGGCCACCCCTTCCAGTAGTTGCGCACGCGGACCCAGATGCCGTAGAGCCCGCGTGGTTCAAAGATCAGGAACACGATGATCAGCAGCCCGTAGAGGATGGCCTCGAGCTGGAACACCGACAGGAAGCCGTCGGATCCCGACGACTCGCTGATGAATGGGAAGACGTCGGCGAGGGTTCCCGAGAACTTGCCGAGCAGGCTGATGAACAGCGCGCCCATGATCGCGCCGGAGATCGTGGCGACGCCGCCGATCAGGATCATGGCGATGTACTGGATCGACAGGAGCAGTCCGAACGCGCTCGGCTCGAAGACGCCGACGACCGCGTAGTAGAGCGCACCGGTGACGCCGGCGAAGAACGATGACATCGCGAACGCCATCACCTTGTACTTCGTCAGGTCGACGCCGATCACGGCTGCCGCGACGTCGCGGTCGCGTACGGCAGAGAATGCGCGACCCACGCCGGAACGGGCGATGTTGCGGCCGAGGATCGCGAAGAAGATGAGGAACAGCAGGGCGAAGATGAACTGGCGCTGCTCGCGCGCGAGCTCAATGCCCAGCACGGTCCCGCTGGCGTTGAGATCGATGCCGAACACGTTGAGATCGGGACCCCGTCGGCCGATACCAGGGCCGCCTGTCAGCGAGCGAGCCTCGCGGAAGACGTGGTCACCCAGGAACACCAGGCCGAGCGTGACGATCGCGAGGTAGAGACCGCGCAGCCGTACGGCGATTGGCCCGACGAGCAGCCCGGCGATCGCGGCGACGACACCTGCCGCCGGCAGCCAGATCCAGATTGGCAGCCCATATCCCGTGAGCTGGCCGTCGGGATCGCCGCCGAGCACGGCACCCGTGTAGGCGCCGAGACCGATGAAGAACGCGTGGCCCAGCGACACCTGACCGGCACAGCCGGTGACCAGGTTGAGGCCGATCGCGCCGACGGCCGAGATCATGCCGAGGGTGAGGATCAGCAGGAGGTCGTCGGTCAGGATGAAGGGGAACAGGAAGCCGACCGCGACCATCGCGACGGTCGAGCGCCGTTTGGCCGGGGTGTTGAGCAGGCCCATCTCCTGGGCGTAGTCGGTTCGTACGAGCGCCCGCCCCCGGAGTCGTTTGCCAGCTGTCATCAGGCTCATACGCGCTCGACCTCTCGCGTGCCGAATAGGCCATACGGTTTGACGAGCAGGACCACCAACATCAATGCGTAGGGCGCGACGAGTGAGAAGTTGCGACCGAGCCACGGTGCGACGTCAGGCTGGTAGATCGCGGTCAACGACTCGACGAGGCCGACCGCCAGCCCGCCGATGACGGCACCCGGGATGGAGTCGAGCCCGCCGATGATGATTGCGGGCAGAGCCTTGAGCGCGATGATCCAGCTGGACTGCTCCATGCCGGCGGTGCCGGCAGCGACGAACGTACCGGCGATGGCGGCGAGCCCTCCGGCAATGGCCCAGGCGAGGGCGAAGATCACCCCCACGCGGATGCCCTGCGCGAGGGCCGTCTCCTGGTCGAGCGCCGTGGCTCGCATTGCGAGGCCCGTACGGGAGTACTGGAAGAACAGCGCAAGAGCAGTGACGGTGACCGCGGTGACGGCGAAGAGGCCGAGAGTCTGGTGCGATACCGAGACTCCACCCAGGCTCGATCGCTCGGTCCCGCCGGGGTACTCGACGATGCGGGACTCGACGCCGATGTAGCGGTTGCTGAAGATGCGCAGCACGATGTCGACGCCGATCGTGATGATCGCCAGCGTGAACACCGGCTTGCCGATCATCGGGCGCAGGGCAAGCCGCTCGACAATGGCACCGACCAAGGCACCGCCGAGGATCGCCAACGCCATACCTGGGAAGAACGGCAAACCGAACTTCTCAGTGAAGTGATAGGTCAGCAGTCCACCGACCACCATGAGTGCGGGCTGGGCGAAGCTGATGACGCGGGTCGCCTTGTAGATCATCACGTAGCCGAGTGCGAGCAGGGCGTAGATCGAGCCCTGTCCGAGACCGTTGACGACTGACTGGAGGAACTGGGTCATCAGCTGGCCCCCGCGTACATCTGCTCGATCGCGTCATCGAACTGCGAGGTGACGGCGGACCGCTTGAGCTTCTGGGTGGCTGTCAGCTCACCGGCATCGTGGTCGAGCTCCTTGGGTATAAGCGTGAACCGCTTGATGGCCTGCATCGGCGCGAACTTCGCGTTGCTCTCGTCGACGATGCTCTGCACCAGGGCGATGACCTCGGGCTTGCTGCTCAGGTCGCGGTAGGTCGTGAACGACAGCTTGCGCTTCTGTGCCCAGTTGCCGACGGTGTCGAGCTCGATGCCGATCAGCGCGGTGATGTATTTGCGCCGGTCGCCGATGACGAGTGCTTCCTTGATGTACGGCGACGCCTTGAGGCTGTTCTCGATCTCGCTGGGAGAGATGTTCTTGCCGCCTGACGTGATGATGATGTCCTTGACCCGGTCGGTGATCTTGATGTGCGTGCCATCGACCCATTCGCCGACGTCGCCGGTGTGCAGCCAGCCGTCGGCATCGATCGTCGCGGCGGTCGCCTCTGGGTTGTTCCAGTAGCCCGCGAACGTGCCGCGGTGCCGGGTGAGGATCTCGCCGTTGTCGTCGATCCGCAGCTCGGTGCCGGGTTGGACCTCGCCGACGGTGCCGACCTTGACCCGCCCCTTGACGTTCGCGGTGGCGATCGCGCTGTTCTCGGTCATGCCGTAGACCTCATACATGGGCAGGCCGAGTCCCATGAAGAACTCGAGCACCTCGGGTGAGATCGGCGCGGCCCCCGAGGCTGCGTATCTCACCTTCGACAACCCGAGGCGCTGCCGTAGCGGGCGGTAGAGCATGACCCAGCCGACGGCGTACGCGAGTCGCGTCGCGATGGTGTGCTCGCCGTTGCGAGCGACCAGCGTGCGACCGATCCAGCGCGAGACCTTCATCCAGAACGCGAAGTTGGCTCGTTTGATCATGGAGGCACCGCTCATACGGATCTGTACGCCAGCGACCAGCTTCTCCCAGATGCGAGGCACACCGAACAGCAGCGTTGGCTGGATCTCGCGGAGGTTGATCTGCACGGTGTCGATCGATTCGGCGAAGTTGACCTGAACGCCGAGGCCCGCGTTGAACCAGACCGTGAACAGCCGCTCGGCGACGTGGCAGAGCGGAAGGTAGGAGACGCTCAGGTCCTTGTGGTTCGCTGGCGGGTTGATGAAGGCGCCATCGTTCTGGAGGGTCTCGATGACGAACTCGATGTTGTCGATCGTCAGCATCGCGCCCTTGGGTGGGCCAGTCGTGCCGGAGGTGTAGACGAGCGTGGCGAGGTCGCTGGGCTCGGCGGCCGTCATCCGCTCGTCGACTGCGTCGGGGTGGGCGGCCCGGTGCTCGGCACCCGCGGCAATGAAGTCGTCCCAGAAGATCAGTCGGGGATCGTCGTACTGGCCGCGGATACCTCGCGGCTCCAGGTAGACGACGTGCTCGACCGCGGGCAGCTCGACTTCGAGCAGCTTGTCGACCTGCTCCTGATCCTCGGCGATCACGATTCGGGAGCCCGAGTCGGCCAGCACATGGCGGATCTCGCCGGCGGGGTTGGTCGGGTAGCAGCCAACGGTCGCGGCGCGTACGGCCGTGATGCCGATGTCTGCGAACAACCACTCGCGTCGGTTCTCGCTCATGATGGCGACGCGGTCACCCACCTCGATACCGAGCGAAAGCAGCGCATGACCGACGAGCGACGCGGACTCCCAGTAGTCAGCCCAGGTGACTTCCTCCCACAGGCCGAAGTTCTTCTCCCGCATCGCCACGCGATCGGGATGCTCGTCGGCGTGCGCCTTGATGCGCCCCGGCAGCGTGCTCATGCGTTGTCTCCTACGGGTCCGAGATAGGCGGCGATGACATCCGGGTGGTCACGGACTTCCGCGGGCGTACCCGTATGAACCGTGCGTCCGAAGTCCATTGCCATGACCCGGTCCGCGAGATCCATCACGAGCGCCATGTCGTGCTCGACGAGGATCATCGGGATGTGCAGCTCATTGCGGATGTCGAGGATGAAGCGGGCCATGTCCTCGGTCTCCTCGGCATTCATGCCGGCGACCGGCTCGTCGAGGAGCAGCAGCTTGGGCTCCATCGCGAGCGCACGGCCGAGCTCGATGCGCTTCTGCACGCCGTACGGGAGCAGGCCCACTGGCAGCTCGCGATAGGCCTCGATCTCGAGGAAGTCGATGATCTCCTCGACTTCACGGCGGTTGCGCACCTCGGCGGCGCGAGCCTTTCCGATCCACGCGACGGCCGATGGCCAGCCGTAGCCGAGGTGGCCGTGACGGCCGAGCATGAGGTTGTCGACAACGTTGAGGTTCTCGAACAGCTCGATGTTCTGGAAGGTACGAGCCATGCCACGTCCGGCAATGCGGTGCGGCGCTTGTCCCTTGAGATCCTCACCAAGGAACGTGATCGTCCCCGTTTGTGGGCGATAGACCCCCGAGAGGACGTTGAAGATCGACGTCTTGCCGGCTCCGTTGGGCCCGATGATGGCGAACAGCTCACCGGGGTGGACGTCGAAGCTCACCCCACTGAGTGCTGTGACTCCCGCGAATGACAGTGTCACGTCCTTGAGCGAGACGACTGGGTCGGTCACGTCGGGTTGGGCGATGGACTGTGCGAGCTCTGTCATGACAACCAACGCTTCCGTCGCTTGTAGTGCTTGACGTCGCGGTAGGACGTGGCGAGCTCTCCGCGACCGAGGTAGAAGTCGCGAATGTCGTCGTCCTGCATCAGATCAGCCGCCGGCTTGTCCATCACGATCTTGCCGTGCTCCATGACGTAGCCGTGCTCGGCGATCGAGAGCGCCATCATCGCGTTCTGCTCGACCAGCAGCACCGTGGTGCCGCGCTTGTTGATCTCGACGACCAGGTCGGAGATCTGGGCTACGACTCGTGGCGCGAGGCCGAGGCTGGGCTCATCCAGCAGCAAGAAGTTGGGCCGCGCCACCAGGGCCCGACCCATCGCCAGCATCTGCTGCTCGCCACCGGACAGGTAGCCGGCCGTACTCTTGCGACGCTCCTTGAGCACCGGGAACATCTCGTAGACCTCGTCGATCGCCTCGTTGATGCCGCTCGGCTTGGTGTGGCCACCCACCCGCAGGTTCTCCTCGACCGTGAACTCACTGAAGACGCGACGTCCCTCCAACACCTGCGCCATGCCGGCCGCGACGATCTTGGGTGCACCCCAGGTGTGGATCGCGGTGCCGTTGAGGGTCACCTGCCCCTTGGTGATCTTGCCGTCGTGGACATCGAGGAGACCGGACAGCGCGCGGAGCAACGTGGTCTTGCCGGCTCCGTTGGCACCCAGCAGGGCGACGATGCTTCCCTCGCGCACCTCAAGGCTGACTCCGCGCAGGACCTGGATCACGTCGTTGTAGACGACTTCCACATTCTTGACTGCAAGCATGCGCCCCCACATGTGACCTGGACCTCAAAGTTCCTGCACACAGAGTGTATGTTTTTGTGGCAGGCGTCAACGGCGAGATGATTTCGATCCGACTAAGCATCAGGAAGGGGGTTCAGCAAGATGCCGAAGCCACGGCAGCACACGGACGGCCGCGTCGCCCGCGGCGAGCGCACTCGCGAGGCGATCGTCGCCGCCCATACGGAACTGCTCCTCGAAGGTGTCCTGAAGCCGACAGGCCAGGCGATCGCCGATCGTGCCGAAGTGTCGGTCCGTACGTTGTGGGCCAACTTCAAGGATCTGGAGGCGCTCCTCAACGAGACGACCGCGTACTGGATGGCGGCCGACGATGAGCTGCGTCAGCCAGTCGATCCGACCCAACCATTGGACCACCGCATCGCGACGTATTGCGCTGAGCGCGGTCGTCGACTCGAGCACATTGCGCCGGCGGCGCGTTCAGCTGCGCTGGGTGAGCCATTCTCTGCGGCCTTGAAGCGCAGTCGTGAGGCACACATCCGCAGGCTCCAGTCAGAGGTCGAGACGGTTTTCGGCCGAGAGCTCGACGCTGCCGCGGCGCAGGATCGAGACGCGCTGACCTACGCATTGATCGCCGCCACCGGCTGGCCCAACTTCCAGCTGCTGCGGGATGACTACGAGCTGAGCCCCGCCCAGATCGTTGCGGTCATGAGCAAGACCTGTCACGCGCTGCTCGACCCGCTGGCCTGAGCCATTCCCTCAGAGGTAATCGACACGCGTACCTCACGTCGCGATGCTGAAGTCATGAGATCCACTACCGCGAAGTACGACGGAACCCTGCGAGTCATCATCTGGCTGGACGTTTTCTGGTCGGTGGCGGCCGTGCTGGTGAGTGTCGCGGGCAGCGTCGTGGTCGCCGTGCTCGGTCTGCCTGACGCCGCGATGGGAGCGGTTGCTGCCACAACTCTGGTGGCGGGGGTGTTCCTGGCTGCGACCGGTGCGATCACCGCGGTTCTCCTGATGTTCAGGCTGCACGACGGCCACTTCTTGATGCCGCCTGACCTGAAGATTCCCCTGCCGTCGGCGATGCGGCCATCGTCCTGAGGACAGTCAGCGGGCACAAAGAAAGGACCGGCTCCCTTGCGGGAACCGGTCCTTGTCTATGTACGAGTGATCAGCGCTCGACGGTGCCGGCGATGAACGCTTCGAGCGTCTCGCGACCGAGGTCGTCGGGACGCTGCTCCGGCGGCGACTTCATCAGGTAGGACGAAGCCGACAGCAGGGCGCCGCCGATGCCGCGGTCCTTGGCGATCTTGGCCGCACGGATGGCGTCGATGATGATGCCGGCCGAGTTGGGCGAGTCCCAGACTTCGAGCTTGTACTCGAGGTTCAAGGGAACGTCACCGAACGCGCGACCCTCAAGGCGGACATAAGCCCACTTGCGGTCATCGAGCCATGCCACATAGTCCGACGGACCGATGTGGACGTTGCGGCTGTCCTTCAGACCCGCGAGCGGGCCGGTCAGGTTGGACGTCACGGCCTGGGTCTTGGAGACCTTCTTGGACTCAAGACGGTCACGCTCGAGCATGTTCTTGAAGTCCATGTTGCCGCCAACGTTGAGCTGGTACGTACGGTCCAGCACGACTCCGCGGTCTTCGAACAGCTTGGCCATCACACGGTGCGTGATGGTGGCGCCGACCTGGCTCTTGATGTCGTCACCGATGATCGCGACGCCGGCATCCTCGAACTTCTTGGCCCACTCGGGGTCGGAAGCGATGAAGACGGGCAGCGCGTTGACGAAGGCAACCTTTGCGTCGATGGCGCACTGGGCGTAGAACTTGTCAGCCTCTTCCGAACCAACCGGGAGGTAGGAGACGAGAACGTCAGCCTTGGTGTCCTTGAGGACCTGGACGACGTCGGCTGCAGGAGCGTCCGACTCCTCGATGGTCTCGCGGTAGTACTTGCCGAGGCCGTCGAGCGTGTTGCCCTTCTGGACGATGACGCCAGTCGGCGGAACGTCAGCGATCTTGATCGTGTTGTTCTCGCTTGCCTGCGTCGCCTCGGAAAGGTCGAAGCCGACCTTCTTGGCGTCGACGTCGAATGCTGCAACGAACTCGATGTCGCTGACGTGATAGTCACCGAACATGACGTGCATCAGCCCGGGGACACTGCCCTCGGGAGATGCGTTCTTGTAGTACTCGACGCCCTGGATCAGGGACGTGGCGCAGTTGCCCACACCCACAATTGCTACGCGTACCGAACCCATGGGTTCTCCTCCATTATTGGAATTCACTTCTGTCTGGTCACTTCTCTGTCTTGTCGTTCTCTGTCGTGTCGTACCCGCCGGAGCGCTCGCGGTCGATCAGCTCGGTCAGCCACTTGACTTCGCGTTCGACCGATTCGAGCCCGTGCTTCTGTAGCTCCAACGTGTAGGAGTCGACCCGTTCGCGTCCGCGCTGTGCTGCCGTACGGACGTTCTCGAGACGCTCCTCGAGACGGCTGCGCCGCCCCTCGAGGATGCGAACCCTCGTCGGCGAATCGGTACGCGAGAAAAATGCGAACCGTACGCCGAAAGTTTCGTCGTCCCACGTTGCGGGGCCGGACTCCTCGAGCGCTTGCGCGAAGAACTCCTTGCCCTCGGCCGTGAGGCGATAGACGATGCGCCCGCGGCGCCCGCGTCCTGCCACGTCACTGGGTTCGTCGGCCACGATGTAGCCGGACTTGCCGAGTGCCTTGAGGCAGGGATAGAGGGTGCCGTAGGAGAGCACGCGGGTCCAGCCGAGCAGGACGTTGACCTGCTTGCGCAGCTCGTATCCGTGCATCGGGGCATCGTGAAGCAGTCCGAGAACTGCCACCTCGAGTGCCGCGCCGCGTTTGGTCATTGCCCTGCCCTGTCGCTGGAGACATACCTGACATAGAAATGCTCATGTCAAGCACATGTCATACCTGTTATATCGGAACGATACATCGCATCGCCATGTCGCGCCACCGGGTGTCCACCCAGGTCGTAGGGTGATGCTCGACACGCGTCACGGCAGGCGATTATCGATCTCTCAGGTACGTTCGGCACACTTGGTCGATGACGGATCCATTCATGGGTTCCCGACGGAGGTAGACGGAGTCTTGGCAGCACAACGCAAGCGAGTAGCAACGAAGGCCAGCAGCAGGGGCAAGAAGAAGGACCCCAACAAGCCCAACAAGCTGCGGGCTTTTTCGTGGAAGATCAGCGGTCGTGGCCCGTGGTACACCGCTGCGCTCCGTTGGACCGCATTCCTCGGAGTGATCGGCACGCTCGTCGGTGCCCTCACGTTCTTCGTGCTCTACCAGGCGATCGCGATCCCTGACGAGAACGCTGCTTTCAAGACCGAGACGACCAAGGTCTACTACTCCGACGGCAAGCATCGAATCGGTTCATTCGCGACGCAGGACCGCGAGAGCATTCCGCTGTCCGACATGCCGGCCTCGATGCAGGCAGCCGTGATCGCCGCCGAGGACCGCTCCTTCTACACAAACCGCGGCATCGACTTCAAGGGCATCATCCGCGCCGCTCGCAACAACGCGACCAGCGGTGAGATCCAGGGTGGCGCATCGACGATCACCCAGCAGTACGTCAAGATCCTGTACCTCAACCAGGAACGCTCCTACACCCGCAAGGTCAAGGAAGCGATCCTCTCGATCAAGATCCACAACCAGCTGACCAAGAAGGAGATCCTCGAGGGCTACCTCAACACGATCTACTTCGGCAACGGTGCGTACGGTCTCGAAGTCGCCTCGCAGACGTACTTCGACAAGCCTGCCAAGGAGCTCGACTTCGAGGAGTCGGCGCTGCTCGCGACGATCATCAACAGCCCGTCGTTCTATGACCCGTACGCGGAGGGCGCCGAGTCACGCATCACCCCGCGATTCCACTACGTGCTCGACGGGATGCTGAAGTCGGGCGCCATCACGGCCGACCAGCGGGCTGAGTGGCAGGACAAGCTCCCCAAGGTTGCCAAGCTCAAGGAGAACAATCGCTACAAGGGTCCCAAGGGATTCCTGCTCGACATGGTCAAGAAGGAGATGCTCGACCGCGAGTTCAGCGAGTCCCAGATCGACGGTCAGGGCCTGCGCATCATCACGACGTTCGACTACAACAAGCAGAAGGACGCCATCGCGGCGGTCAAGGCCGTGAGGCCCGCCGGACTCAAGGAGCTCCATACCGCGTTGGTCTCGATCCAGCCCGGTACGGGCGCGGTTCGCGCACTGTATGGCGGACCCGACTACCTCAAGAGTCAGCTCAACTGGGCAACGCTCGGCACGCAGCCGGGTTCGACGTTCAAGATCTTCGCGGTGATCGCGGCACTCGAGGACGGCTACAGCCTCAAGACGCAGCTCAACGGTGACTCGCCCCTGAAGTTCGACGGTGGTGTGGAGATCGAGAACCAGGGCGACAGTGGTGGTCAGTCATTCGGCAAGGTGCCGCTGTCCAAGGCAACCGAGAAGTCGATCAACACCGCATTCGTCGACCTGGTCGACCAGATGGGTGGCGGACCCGGCAAGGTCCTGGACGCGGCCAACGAAGCCGGAATCCCCACCAACGTCACCGACAGGTTCAACCGCGAGGTCCTCGGTGTCCCGCTCGGCTACGAGAAGGTCCCGCCGATCGACATGGCCAATGCCTACGCGACGATCGCGGCCAGCGGCAAGAAGGCCGACTGGTACGTCATCAAGAAGGTCACCGACTTCCGCAAGAAGGAGACCCTGTTCGAGCACAAGAACGAAGCCGAGCAGTCGGTTCCTGAAGATGTTGCTGCCGACACCATCGCCGCGCTGCGTGGTGTCGTCAGCAAGGGAACTGGCACGCAGGGTCGCACGGTGTGCCCCACGGGCGGCAAGACCGGCACGGCGACGGCTGGTGAAGGCCCGACCTCGCGCGTGTCGTCATCGTGGTTCACCGGCATCACGCCCAAGCTCGCAACGGCCGTCATGTACAACCGTGGCAAGGGCAATGAGCAGCTCGAGGGCTACATGAACCCGTTCTACGGTGGCACCTTCCCGGCCATCACGTTCCGCACGTTCATGAACGCGGCACTCGACCCGACTGACTGCGGCACGTTCCCGCCGCCCGCCAACATCAAGTCGACCAAGGGCACCAACTACAAGAAGCCCGTGCCCAAGTGCGGCAGCGACGAGATCCTCAACGATGCCAAGACCAAGTGCATCCAGAAGCCGCCGCCGACGTGCAACCCGGGACGGATCCTGACCCCGGACAAGAAGCACTGCATGAACCCGCCGAAGACGGACGCCTGCCCAGACATTCCGGGCGATCAGCCGGAGGGCACGGACTGCAACCCGCCGTCAGAACCGACGAACGAGGCAGACTGCCTTGCCAGGGACGGACAGTGGCATCCCGAGCCCACAGTCCTCAACCCCGACGCGGGCTTCTGCACCGGATACTCGGGTGGCGAGTGGCACCTGATTCCGCTGATCTTCGCCGGCTATCTCTACCGACGCCGGATGCGGGACCTCGAGCCTGTGGTGGTTCGCAACTAGTCGAGGTGGACAGCGTCGAAGGTGGCGGTGGTGAACCGCACTGCCACCTCGACGGTGTCTCCGACTTCGGGCTCGACTGCACTGGCCGGCAGGAAGACCATGCTCGCCTGCATGTGAGGCGGCTCGGCGAACCAGCGCTGCTTGCCGTCGACCGTGAACGGCGACAGCGAAAAGCCCGCTGCCTCCAGCCCGCCCTTGGCGAGTGACTTTCCACGCTGGATCGCGCCCGCCGACGCCTTGGGTGCCTCGAGTCCGATGCCGTGGCTGGTGCCACCCGCGATGATCAGCAGATAGCCGTCGCGCGGCATGGAACGCTGCCGATAGCCGACCCGCTC
Source organism: Aeromicrobium sp. (assembly GCA_036676545.1). Taxonomy (GTDB): domain Bacteria; phylum Actinomycetota; class Actinomycetes; order Propionibacteriales; family Nocardioidaceae; genus Aeromicrobium. Next base: position 20,623 of record JAKFCR010000391.1, read on the forward strand.
GCCGCGCGCGAGCTGATGCCGGTCAAGCACGGTCGCTCGTACGGACAGCGCCCCGAGATCGCCGAGCCACAGCGATGTACCGATGCGTGGGCGTACGTCGAGGTGTGGCCGACGCTCGCGAATCGTGGCGAGCTCATCGGGCGTGAGGTGCGAGACATAGAAGGTGGTGGTCTCGACCTGGGACGCTGCGAGGGCGGCGGCCCAGCTCTCAGCTTCGGCAAGGTTGTGACCAGTCATCGGCAGGTGAATGGCGAAGCCCTCGACTTGCAGCTCGCCGAGGGCAGCGACGGCTGCCGCGAGCTCGTGGCGGTCGAAGCCATGCCGCGACATCGAGGTCTCGCCCTCAATCAGCACCCGGCTGTCGGCATGGTCAGCCGCCAGAGCGGTGATGTCCTCCACCCGTCCTACGGTGTGGATGAGGCGCGGGTCGTACACGACATCGCCATCGAACGGGCGCCACGGCGACAGCACCATGACGTCGCCCGCGAACGCCTTGAGTGCACCGGGCGCCTCGGCGTACGTCCCGACGGCGATCGAGCCAACGCCCAGGTCAGCCGCCTCGGCAGCGAGGAGGTCTCGGCCGAATCCGTAGCCGTTGCCCTTGATGACCGGCACGATGCCGGGGGTCGACTGGGTCAGCGCGCGGAGTCCACGGCGCCAGCGCTCGGCGTCAACGCGGAGCTCGAAGCTCATCCTCTGCTCCTCATATAGGTCACAAAGCCAAGGTAGAGGGCGCGGTTGAGCGGGAGGTCCCATTCGCCGAGGTACTCGACGGCCTCGCCGCCAGTGCCGACCTTGAACTGGATCAGGCCCGCATGCGAGTCGTCCGGGTCGATCGTCTCGGTGATCCCACGCATGTCGTAGATCGTCGCACCGGCCGCCATGGCATCGCGGATCATCTGCCACTGGATCGCATTGGATCCGCGCACTTCGCGCTTGGCTGTGGTCGATGCGCCATATGAGTACCAGGCGTGCTGGCCGACGCGCACCATCGTCGTGGAGGCGACGAGGTCGCCTTCGTGGTGCGCCAGGTAGAGCACCAGACGGTCGGGCTCTTCCGCATTGAGCGCGTCCCACATGCGCTCGAAGTACGACAGGGGCCGCGGGGTGAAGTGATCGCGAACGGCTGTCTCGGCGTAGACCTCGTGGAACGCGGGCAGATCTGCCTTCGTGCCGATCGTGACCTCGACGCCGAGCTTGGCTGCCTTCTTGATGTTGCGCCGCCAGAGCTGGTTCATGCCCGCAAGCACGTCGTCCTCGCTGCGGTCGGCGAGCGGGATCTGGAAGTTGAACTTGGGTTGCCCGGCGGTGAACCCACCGCTCGCATCGAGCTCCTTCCAGCCGAGCTTCGTGAGTGACTGCCGCAGCTCGAGAGCGGCATCATCACTGACATCGGCCGGCACATCAGACAGTGACGTGAGCACCGGATCCGCGATGGCCGCCTTGATGGTCGCGGCATTCCATCGGCGCATCACGACGGGCGGGCCCATACGAATGCCGAAGGCGCCTTGCTTCTTGAGGTGCGCTGCCATCGGAGCCAGCCAGTCGTCGAGGCTCGAGTCGAACCAGTCGATGTCCGGACCCTCAGGCAGGTACGCGAGGTAGCGCTTGAGCTTGGGAAGTTGGCGATAGAGGACGAGTGCCGCGCCGACAAGGGTCTCACCCCTGAACCAGCCGATCGACTCACCGCGCCACTCGTTCTTGACCGTGGCCCAGGCGGGGGTCTGCAGGAAGCTCACCGAAGAGCGGCTGCGTACGAAGTCGAGGTGCTCGGGTGTGCTGATGGAGCGAACCGCGAGCGTTGACGTCACCGCTCCACGCTACCAACGCGGAAGGCAGGATTTGGGGCGAGGTGAGATTAGGGTAACCTAACTTGCATGGCTTCAGGAGTACGTACGTTCGACGCGGAAGTGCTCGGTACGGCCAGGCTCTCCGCCCACCTCGTCACCATCACCCTCGGCGGTCACCTCGACGGCTATGCCTCGACCGGCATCCCGGATGAGTACGTACGCGTGCTGATCCCGCCGCCGGGCACGACGCTGGCGCTGCCGGAGATCGACGACAGGTGGGAGTTCACGTACCCCGAAGGTGCGCCCGAGCTGGCACCTCGCGTCTACACAATCTCGGACCACCGCATCGTCGAGGGTCAGACCCAGCTCGACCTCGACATTGCCCTGCACGACGAAGGCATCGGCTCGGACTGGGCCCGTAACTGCAAGCCGGGCGACCGCGTCGGGCTGATCCAGCCGCACGGCCTGTACGCCGCGCCAGCCGATGTCGGCTGGCAGCTGCTGGTGGCCGACATCACCGGCGTTCCTGCCGTTGCGCGCATCCTGCGCGGGCTCGATCCCGGTCAACGAGTTGACGTCGTCATCGTGCTGACCGATCCGGACGACGAGATCCCGCTGCCGAGTGCCGCCGACGTCAACATCACCTGGCAGGTCGTCGCGAAGGACACCGACATCGCCGACGCGCTCGCCGAAGCGGTCACCTCACGCGAGCTGCCCGACGGTGACCGGTACGTCTGGCTCGCTGGCGAGGCTCGAGCGAGCCGCGCCGTGCGCCGCCATCTCCGTCGTGAGCTCGGCTGGCCGCAGTCGGACTTCTACACCTGCGGCTACTGGCAGGTTGAAGCCGAGAAGTGGAACGCCCGCTACGAGAAGGTTGCGGACGTGGTCACCGCCAAGGCCGAAGAAGTGCAGAAGAAGGTCGGCGACGACGAAGGTGCCTACCTCGATGCCCTCGACGACATCTACGAGTCAGTGGGGCTTTAAGCCACCACGACGTAGCGCGGCTGGGCTGGGGTGAGCAGCAGGTCCATACCAGCCTCGGCAGGCGTGCGATCGGCCTTGCGGTGGTTGCAGCGAATGCAGGCCGCGACGGCGTTGTCCCACGTGAGCGTTCCACCGCGGCTTCGCGGAACGATGTGGTCGACGGTCTCCGCGCGTCCACCGCAGTAGGCGCACATCTTGTCGCGCGCCTTGATGGCGCTCTTGGTGCAGAGGTTGGACCGGCGGTGCATCCAACGCGTCACGACATAGCGAACAAGCCGGAGAACTTTGGGCTTGGGGAACGGGCCGAATGATCCGCCGGCTTCTTCTTCGATGACGGCGACCTCGCGTACGAGCATCTTGATCGCGTGACGCATCGACACACGCTGGAGGGGCTCGTAGCTCGCGTTGAGCACCAGGACGTATGCATCCGCCATGATTCCGGCCCCTTTCTGAGCGAAAGCGTATCCGTCAGCAAGGGGAAATGCCCTAAAAGAGATCGAATCTCAACCGGTGTCGCGGATCTTGGAATATGCGCTGGCCCGCGTCAGTTGGCAGTCAACGTACGCCGGTCAAAGAAATGTCTGATCCGTATGTCGAAATAGTGACTAGCCGTTCGTCGTATTGATGAGGGTGGTCGACCGGCCCCCAGCACACCGCAACCGAAGGACCAGCCATGACCGCTCACACCGACGGCGTTCCCGAAGCGTCGACAGAGCCCGAGCTCGAAGAGTTCGAGGCCGAATTCAGCCAAACGTCCGAAGAGTCCGGCGACACCTTCAAGACCCCGCTCGTCATCAAGCTGCTCGTTGCCGCGACGTTCGTCGTGATCCTCAACGAGACGATCATGCTCAACGCCGTGCCGAGCCTGATGGCCGACTTCAACGTGGAGGCACGCGACGCGCAGTGGATCTCGTCGATCTTCATGCTGACGATGGCCGCAGTCATTCCCATCACGGGTTGGTTCCTGCAGCGCGTGACCACCCGCGCCGCCTACACGATCGCGATGGCGACATTCGGCATCGGCACGATCATCTGCGGCATTGCGCCGGTCTTCGAGCTGCTTCTCGTCGGTCGCGCCGTCCAGGCCGCTGGCACCGCGGTGATGATGCCGCTCCTCATGACCACGGTCATGACCGTTGTCCCGGAGCAGGCAAGGGGCCGCGTCATGGGCAACATGATGCTCGCGATCTCGGTTGCGCCCGCCATGGGGCCGGCCGTCTCGGGACTCATCCTCAACCTCGGTTCGTGGAGACTGATCTTCGCCTTCATGCTGCCGATTGCGGTCGTCGTCTCGGTGCTCAGCCTGCGACACCTCAAGAACGTCGGCGAGACAAACACCGCGCCCGTCAGCTGGTTCAGCGTCGCGGTAGCCGCGCTCGGCTTCAGCACACTGGTCTACGGTCTCAGCGAGGTCGGCGCTCGCAGCAGTGGTCAGCTGGTGCTGTTGATCGGCATCGGTGCCGCACTGGTCACTCTCTTCACGCTCTACCAGCTGCGTCTGCAGCGTGACGGAAGCCCGCTGCTCGACCTGCGGGCGTTCAAGCACCGTACGTTCACCGTGACTCTGGTGCTGATGTCGATGGCGTTCATGGCCTTCCTCGGTTCGATGATCCTGTTGCCGCTCTACCTGCAGCAGCTGCGCGACCTGTCGGCCATGCAGACCGGCCTGCTCGTCATGCCCGGTGGCCTGGCCATGGGACTCCTCGGCCCGCGCATTGGTGCCGTCTACGACAAGATCGGCGCACGGCCGCTGGTGATCCCCGGTTCGATCCTGATGGTCGTCGCGTTGTTCACGATGAGCC
>JAKFCR010000392.1:0-2349 GCA_036676545.1 Aeromicrobium sp.
TGGTGCCCCAGTAGTCGCGGTACTCATACGACCACGGCGTCGGCGAGATCTCGAGACGAGAACGGAGCACGTACTGCTCCGACGTCGTCATCGGCGTCATCCGCGCCTCGTTGAAGGACGCCACCGCCCCACTTTCGTAGTGGTAGCCGGTCGTATGCCGGATGCGCAGCTGCATGCTCACAACAACACACCTCCGCGCCAGGTGTGGGCCTCGGACTCGGCGAAGTAGCGCGCAGACACCGCGTCGCTCGCGGCAGCGCAGCTGCGTTGCAGACGTTCCATCTCGACCGGGAGGTCGAAGACAATGTCGGCGAGCGGACGGTATTCGAGCTCGGTACGCGCTCGACCCAGCAGTCGCTGCGCCTCGTCGCTGAATCCCGAACGCTGACCCGAGGACTCGAGCTTGGTGAGTGCCTTCTCGGCCTGCGCCAGCGACGACACGATCGAGCGCGGGAACCAGCGGTCGAGCAGCAGGAACTCGGCGGCCTGTCGATCGGCCTCGATTCCGCGATAGGCCCGGATGAAGCTTTCGTACGCACCGCACGCACGCAGCGTCGTCGGCCAAGCAACCTGCGGTCCCGACGCAAGTGCCGCCGTCGAAAGCAGACGTGCCGTCATGTCGACGCGCTCGATGCTGCGACCGAGCATGTAGAACTGCCAGCCTTCGTCGCGCGACATCGTCGAGTCGGCGATCCCCGAGATCATCGCCGTCCGGTTGCGTACCCAGGTGAACATCTCGGGCGGTCGCATCGCCTGGGCGGCCGAGAGTCCGCGCCACGTCGTGTTGATCGCAGCCCAAATGTCGGTCGAAAGCGTCTCGCGGGCGCGGCGCGCGCTTTCGCGGGCGGCGGCGATTGCAGCGGCGATCGATACGGGCGAGTCCGCGTTGTGCGCGAGCAGATCGAGGATCAGCCAGCGATTGGGGATGCCGGTGTAGTCCTCGACTCCCATGACCGAGAGGAGCTGTTCGCACGACGTGCGCTCGTCCATACCGGGGTCCTCGATCAGGACCTGCATTTGTACGTCGAGGATGCGGGCAGTGTCATCAGCCCGCTCGAGATAGCGGCCGATCCAGAACAGCGACTGCGCAATGCGGCTCAACATGATGAGCCTCCCTGCTGTTGCTGCTGTTCCTGCTCTTGGACCTGAACGCCGCGGGTGTCGCCGTCGAACGCCGGACCCGCCGACTGGTGAATGCCGGCAATCATCGTCGCCGTGGGCGCAGTTTCACCAAGATCCTCGGGCTCGCTTGCATCGGCCAACACCCAGGTGTCCTTGGAACCACCACCGCGGCTCGAATTGACGATCAGCTCTCCCTCCGGGAGCGCCACTCGGGTGAGGCCTCCGGGCAGCACCCATACGTCGTCGCCGTCGTGCACCGCGAACGGACGCAGGTCGACGTGGCGGGGGCGGATGCCATCCTCGACCAGCGTCGGCACGGTCGACAGCGAGATGACCGGCTGCGCGATCCAGGCTCGAGGATCGTCCAGGATCTTGCCGCGCAGCTCATCGAGCTCGTCCTTGCTCGCCGCCGGTCCGATCACGATGCCCTTGCCTCCCGACCCATCGACGGGCTTGAGCACGAGCTCGTCGAGCCGATCGAGCACTTCTTCGCGCTGCTCCGGCTCACCCATGCGCCAGGTGTCGACATTGCGAAGGATCGGCTCCTCCGACAAGTAGTAGCGGATCAGATCCGGAACGTAGGTGTAGAGCAGCTTGTCGTCGGCGACACCATTGCCGACCGCGTTGGCGATCGTCACGTGCCCAGCACGAGCGGCATTGATGATGCCCGGAACGCCGAGCGCCGAGTCGGCACGGAACTGCACCGGATCGAGGAACTCGTCGTCGATGCGGCGATAGATGACATGCACCGGCTCGAGGCCGTTCGTCGTGCGCATCATGACGCGGCCCGAACGACATACGAGGTCACGGCCTTCGACGAGCTCGACGCCCATCGTGCGGGCGAGCAGGGTGTGCTCGAAGTATGCGGAGTTGTAGACACCCGGTGTCAGCACGACGACGGTCGGATCGCTGACACCGGCCGGTGCCGCCTTGCGCAGCGCGGCGAGCAGGGCCTGTGAGTACTGAGCCACCGGGCGGATGCGGTGATCGGCGAACACCTCGGGCAGCGCGGCTGACAGAGCCCGGCGGTTGGTCATGACGTACGAGACGCCGGACGGCACTCGTACGTTGTCCTCGAGCACCCGGAAGTCTCCGTTGCCGTCCCGGATCAGGTCGACACCCGCGACGTGCACGCGTACGCCGTTCGGCGGCTCGAGGCCGGCGACAACGCGGTGATAGTGCGGCGACGTCATGACCGTGTCGCGTGGCACGACACCATCGGCGAAC
>JAKFCR010000393.1:0-8852 GCA_036676545.1 Aeromicrobium sp.
TCAGCGAGGTCGGCGGCCTTGTCGATGCCCTTGTCGATGTTCTCGTTCTGCGAAGCGGCGAGGTCAGTCGCCTTCTCCTTCAGTCCGGCCGTCTGCTTCTTGAACTTGTCGAGAAAACCCATGTTTTCGTCCCCTGAGATTTGGTGTGGGCGGTGGCCCCGTATGTCTGTCACGGTACTGCGAGACTGGAAACATGGCACCCATCGACCGCATCGTGGGAGTGGTCGGACCGACCGCGTCCGGCAAGTCACGCTTGGCGGTCGATCTGGCTCAACGCCTCGGCCAAGCCGAGATCGTCAATGTCGACTCGATGCAGCTCTATCGCGGCATGGACATCGGCACGGCCAAGCCAACAACCGAAGAGCGCACCGTTGTCCCTCATCACCTGTTCGACGTCCTGGACGTCACTGACATCGCCACCGTTGCGGAGTTCCAGGCGATGGCACGCAGCACGATTGCCGAGTGCCACCACAGGGGAGTCACCCCGATCCTGGTCGGTGGCTCGGCGCTGTACGTGCGAGCTGTGTTCGATCACCTCGACTTCCCGGGCACCGACGAGGACGTACGGGAACGGTGGACGGCAGAACTTGAGGCGCGAGGTTCGGAGGCGCTCCATGCCGAGCTTGCCCAACGTGACCCGGAGGCCGCCGCCATCATCCTGCCCACCAATGGGCGTCGTATCGTCCGGGCGCTCGAAGTCATCGAACTCACCGGCGAGCCTTTCGCTGCGACGATGCCGCCGTTCGAGTCCGTGTACGAGAACGTGACCTTGATCGGTCTCGACGTACCTCGCGACGTGCTCGATGTACGTCTTGCCGATCGTGTTGATGCGATGTGGGCCGACGGTTTCGTCGACGAGGTACGTGCGCTGCGCGAGGTTGGTCTCGAGGACGGCTTCACGGCCAGCCGGGCACTCGGCTACCAGCAGATCCTGGCGTTCTTGCGCGGCGAGATGACCGAGGACGAAGCCCGCGAGGCCACAGTCACCGGCACCCGCAAGTTCGCCCGTCGTCAGGACCGCGACTTCCGCAAGGACCCCCGCATCCACTGGCTCACCTACGACGCCAACGACCTCATCGACCAAGCCGCGGAGCTCGTGGGCCAACCGAGCTCTTAGCGTCACCTGGTTTCGATACGCCCTCGTCCCTCGGGCTACTCAACCACCGGTGGTTGAGTAGGAGGCCGCCCGCGGCCGACGTATCGAAACCTCGTTAGCCGAGAGGCTCGCGCAACCCACGTAGACTGGTCCAATGAGCTTTCCATGGTTGAAGGGGCACGGGACGGAGAACGACTTCGTGCTGCTTCCTGACCATGACGGCACGATCCACGGCGAGTTGGACGGCGCCTTCGTGGCAGCCCTGTGTCACCGTCGTCGCGGTATCGGCGCCGACGGCGTGATGCGTGTTGTCCGTAGCCAGGCGATCGGTGAGCAGTCAGCTGGCGAGTGGTTCATGGACTACAAGAACGCCGACGGCTCGGTGAGCGAGATGTGCGGCAACGGCATTCGCGTGTTCGCCCTGCACCTCGTACAAGAAGGACTTGCCGATCGGTCGCAGCCGTTCGTCATCGGCACGCGCGACGGCGACAAGACCATCACGTTCGACCGCGACCAGATCTCGGTCGACATGGGCAAACCTGAGATCCGCGGTGTCTCCAAGGTGACGGCCGATGGTCGTACGTGGGAGGCGCAAGACGTACGTACGGGCAACCCGCACGCCGTCGCGTTCGTAGAGCGACTCAGCGACGCCGGGTCGCTGCTGGTCGAGCCCGACTACGACAAGTCGACCTACCCCGAAGGCGTCAACATCGAGTTCGTCGTACGCGAGGGTGCCCAGCACGTCGCGATGCGCGTGCACGAGCGTGGCTCCGGGGAAACCCGCTCGTGTGGCACCGGCGCCTGCGCTGTCGCAGCGGCAGCCGCGCACTCCGACGATGCCGCGCGTCCTGTCACCTATCGCGTCGATGTCCCCGGTGGCACCGTCCACGTGACGTGGACCGACGACGACCACCTCATCCTCACCGGCCCTGCCGAGATCGTCGCCCGAGGCGACATGGAATGGATCGCATGACCGAGCAAGTAGGCAACACAGAAGGACTCGAGCTCGAAGAACGCAATTCACTCCGCCGCATCGATGGGTTGCGCACCGAGCTCGAGGACATCACCGAGGTCGAATACCGCAAGCTCCGCCTGGAGCGGGTCGTCCTCGTCGGCGTATGGACCGAAGGCACGGCACTCGATGCCGAGAACTCCCTCGCCGAGCTCAAGCTGCTTGCCGAGACCGCGGGATCCGAGGTGCTCGATGCGCTGATCCAGCGGCGCCAGAAGCCCGACCCGGCGACGTACATCGGCACCGGCAAGGTCGAAGAGCTCCGCGCCGCCGTCGAGTCGACCGGCGCAGACACCGTGATCTGCGACGGAGCCCTCGCACCGAGCCAGCTCCGCAACCTGGAGGACCGGGTCAAGGTCAAGGTCGTCGACCGTACGGCACTGATCCTCGACATCTTCGCCCAGCACGCCAAGTCCAAAGAGGGCAAGGCGCAGGTCGAGCTGGCGCAGCTGCAGTACCAAACCCAACGTCTCCGCGGTTGGGGTGGCGAGCTGTCGCGCCAAGCGGGTGGTCAGGCCGCCGGCGGTGAGGGCATCGGTGGTCGTGGACCCGGTGAGACCAAGCTCGAGACCGATCGCCGCCGCATCCAGATGAAGATGACGAAGCTGCGCCGTGAGCTCAAGGAGCTCGGCGTCGCCCGCGAGACCAAGAAGGCCAACCGCAAACGTCACCAGGTCCCGTCGGTCGCGATCGCTGGCTACACCAACGCAGGCAAGTCGAGCCTGCTCAACCGGCTCACCGACGCAGGCGTACTGGTCGAGGACGCGCTGTTCGCGACCCTCGACCCGACCACACGACGCACTCAGACCTCCGACGGTCGCGTCTACACGATGTCCGACACGGTCGGCTTCGTACGCAACCTCCCGCACCAGCTCGTCGAGGCCTTCCGCTCGACGCTCGAGGAGGTCGCTGAGGCTGACCTCGTACTGCACGTCGTCGATGGCGCGCATCCCGATCCTGAGGGTCAGATCCGGTCCGTACGTTCGGTGTTCGCCGATGTCGACGCCGACAAGGTGCCCGAGATCATCGTGATCAACAAGGCGGACGCCGCGGACCCCATCGTGCTCAAGACGCTGCTCTCCAAGGAGCCGCACGCCATCGTCGTCAGCGCCAAGACCGGCGAGGGCATCGACGAGCTGCTCAGTGCCATCGAGGCCGACCTCCCGCAGCCGGCCACACGAGTCGACGTGATGCTCCCGTACGCGCGTGGTGATCTGCTCAACCAGATCCACACGCAGGGCGAGATCGAGTCACTCGACCACGAGGGCGACGGCACCCACGTCGTAGCCCGAGTTCACGGTCATCTGGCAGCCGAACTAGAGCCCTACGCCGTCTAGTTCCATCTCGGTGGTTGAGTAGCCCGAGGGACGAGGGCGTATCGAAACCCAGTGAGTCAACAGGCTCGCTCAGCGCACGCGCTTCTCGTAGCGCAGGATCGGCACCTCGAACGTGCCGGTCGACGTCTCGGTGTTGTAGACGCTTGAGCCGCCGTTCGCCCAGCCGCACCTCTCGTAGAACCTGCGGGCCCGCGCATTGCCCTCCACCACAGCAAGCCAAGCGAGGTCGTAGCCCCGGGCGATGATGTCCTCGCCGTGGCTCAAGAGCGCGGCCGCGACTCCGGTACCGCGGGCGGAAGTGTCGACGTACATCTCCTCGATCTCGTCGACGCGTACGGTCACGAACCCGACCACGCGATCGTCGACGACCGCGACGCTCGATGACGCGATGCGGGACGACGTGAGTGCCAGGAAGTGCCCTTCCTGTCGGTGCTCGTTCAAGCCTTCGGGGACGTTGCCCTTGTGACCATCGGCCCATCCGCGATGCCAGATGTCAGCAATCGCAGTGGCATCGTCGGCGTTTGCAGCCCGCAGTTCCATGGAGACGACGCTAGCCGTGGACGCAGACCAGCGCTCGTCACTGCCGGCGGATAGCCTTCGGCTGTGTCCAAGACTCCTGACGTTCGCGCGGTGCTCCATGCGGCCGTCGAGGCGGTCGGGGGCGAGGAACGCCCAGGCCAGATCGAGATGGCCGAAGCGGTCCAGCACGCACTCGTCAGCGGTGAGCACCTGCTCGTCCAAGCGGGCACCGGCACTGGCAAGTCGCTCGGCTATCTCGTGCCGAGCCTCCTGCACGGCAAGCGCGTCATCGTCGCCACCGCGACGCTCAACCTGCAGCACCAGCTCGTCGAGCGCGACATACCCGCGCTCAAGGACGCCGCTCGCAAGACGATGGGCGAGGTGCCGCACCACGCGGTCGTGAAGGGTCGCAGCAACTACGCGTGTCTGCACCGCGTACGCGAGGGTGCGCCGGACGACCAGGGCACCCTCGTCGACATACCCGAGGGATCGCTCGGAGCTGAGGTTGTCGAGCTCCGTGAGTGGGCCGAGGAGCAGGCTTCGGCCGGCCACTCCGGCGACAAGGACTCGGCGCCGTCCCATACCGAACGCGCCTGGCGACAGGTCAGCGTCAACCATCGCGAGTGCCTTGGCGCCGCCCGCTGCGCCCACGCCCAGGAGTGCTTCGCCGAGCTGGCTCGCGAGGACGCACAGGACGCCCAGCTGATCGTCACCAACCACGCGCTGCTCGCGATCGACGCGATCGACGGCGTGCCAATGCTGCCGGAGTACGGCGCGGTGATCGTGGACGAGGCTCACGAACTGGCCGCGCGTGTCACGCAAGCGTCGACCGATGAGCTCGACTCCGCCATGATCGAGCGCGCTGCCCGTCGAGCACGCACACATGCCGACGGCCAAGGCGCCGATGACTTGGCCGATGCCTCCGACGCCCTGAACGACGTACTTGTACGTATGGACGAAGGGCGCATCGACAACGTCGACGAGACCCTGCAGGACGTGCTCGCGCTTATACGTGACTCTGCTCGCGCGACCTTGTCCGACTTCCCCAAGGAGGACGGCAAGTCCGAGCCCGACGCAGCTCGGCAGCAAGCCCGCGGGATGGTCGACGACGTACGCAAGATCGCCGACCGGATGGCGTCCAAGGGTGAGACCGAGGTGCTCTGGATGAGTGCAGGTCAGCGCGACAAACGCCTCCACATCGCGCCGATCGACGTGTCCGCGAGCCTTCGCGAGAAGCTCTTCGCCGAGAAGACCGTGGTGTTGACCAGCGCCACCCTCAAGCTCGGCGGGGGATTCGACCCCGTCGCGCAGTCGCTCGGCCTCAGGCCGGGCGATGAGGACTGGTCGTCGCTCGACGTCGGCTCGCCGTTCGACTACCAGCAGCAGGGCATGCTCTACGTCGCCAAGGACCTCCCACTCCCAGGTCGCGATGGTCTGGAGGAGGCACAGCTCGCCGAGATCACCGCGCTCGTCGAGGCAGCCGGCGGCCGTACGCTCGGGCTCTTCTCGTCACGCCGCGCTGCCGAACGTGCCGCTGAGGTCGTACGCGAGCGGCTGCCCGACATCGACATCTGGTGCCAGGGAGACGCGCAGCTCCCCGAGCTGGCGCGCAGGTTCGCCGAGACGCCGAGCACCTGCCTATTCGGCACGTTGAGCCTGTGGCAGGGCGTCGACCTCCCAGGTGACACCTGCCAGCTAGTGATCATTGACCGCATTCCGTTCCCGCGGCCCGACGATCCACTGATGAGCGCGCGGCAGCGGCTGGTCGAAAAGCGTGGAGGCAACGGGTTCATGAACGTCGCCGCCCACCACGCGGCTCTACTGCTGGCACAGGGGACTGGGCGACTCATCCGTCGGGCCACTGACAAGGGCGTCGTGGCGATCCTCGATCCGCGCATTGTCACGGCGCGTTATGGGTCGTTCCTCGCCGCCTCGCTGCCGGACATGTGGCGGACCACCGACAGGGATGTCGCCCTCGCCGCACTACGCAGGCTGGACTCTCTCGCGAATGACGCTTCTACCCAGCGAATTTGATAGCCTGTCGAAGCCCTCTTCGTCGACGTTTCTCGGGGATCCCATGAAGTTTCGTTCCATTGCGCTGCTCGTTGCACTTCCGGCTCTGATCGCCGGTGCGCTCGTCAGCGCTCCCGCGGGAGCCGCGACCCACTACACGTACATCAGCACCAAGTACGTCACCATGTCGTCGATCTCCGAAACCGGAGTTGGAGGCGTCGTTTCTGTGTCGTGTCCCGGCGCGTCACGCTGCCAGGGAACCCTCTACTTCGAGGGCAGCGAAAACCGCAAGCGCTCCTACAGCCTCAAGGGTCGGTCGAGGGCGTCGATCTCGGTCACGATGAACAAGTCGAGCGCCTCCAATCCTGCGAACGGCACTCCCCGAGGTCGCGACGGCCAGTACAAAGCGGTGCCCAACGTCAAGCTCATGGTCGACGAGTCTGCGCCCAAGAATCTCGCTCCGTTCTACTACAACGTGACGACCGAAACCCGGTCTGACGGGCGCATCTACTACGACCTCAACGGCAACTTCAGCGGTCTCTCCGACGTGACGATCGAGCTGCACAAGGCTGTGCGCGGTGGCAACACTCAGTACGTCACGAGCCGTTCGTTGACCGGCAACGCATCCTCCGGATACTTCAAGTCAAAGCTTGGCACCAACAATGTGCCCGGCACCCTCTACAAGATGAAGCTCAAGGCGACCACCAGCGACAACGAACGTGTCTCGTGGTGGTGGCGTGGCACGAGCGGCGACGAAGATGGCGGCAGCCGCTACCTACGCGAGGCCAACTCGGTCTACTCGACCAAGGACGGCTTCGATGCCGACGTCAATTTCGGCACCATCACGGGCAATGCTCCGGTCGGTGCCGACGTCAAGGTGTTGGCACCGCCGATGTCATTCGGCGGTGGCTCTGTGGTGCTGCGGGAGCTCGACGTTCCCAGCTGCGCCAATGTGTTTGGCGAGACCACGTCCGACGGCAACTACTCGATCCCGTTCCTGCCCTACGACGGTGATGATCTCGATCGGCGCTACATGGTGACGACCAAGATTGACGGCAAGAACACGTGGTTCGGCGCCGGCGAACCGCGCGGCAGCTGCCACAGCCTCCTCGACTACTCCTACAGCCGCAGCAACCTGATCACTCTGGCCGCAAGCACCTACACGCGGCACGCCACCACTCCGGCGGTCCGCAAGCTCACTACCGTCAAGGCGAAGTACAGCGGCTTCTCGCCGACGGCGAGTGACAGGTGGATCCGCATCCGCGAGAAGGTGCCCAACAAGTCGATTCTGGACACGCCGATCGTCTCGCAGGGTCCCGCCGACAGTTCATACGAGAAGGATTTCAACCTCGCGTACGGCCAGTACTGGGTTGAGGTCGGTCGTAGAACCGGCTGCTCGGACTGGTACGGCAGCGTCTACTCCAACAACAACGCCTACTTCGAAGGTGCGGACCGAGGAGCGGAGGCTTGGAAGGCGTTCTCGACTCTTTCCTCGTTGCCGGGCACCGCGAGCACTGGTCTGGAAGCTGTGGCGATCAGGTATGGCGCCACCTATGCAGAGCAGGGCAAGCGCCCGAGCGGCAAGGCCGGCTGGATGTACCGCGAGTACTGCAAGGCACTCGGCGAGGGCACCTACAACAGCCTGACCGTCAGCTCGACGTCCTCTACAACCAAGACGACGAGCACCAACGACAAGGGCGCCATCGTCAAGGGACGCGTGACCCGCACAGGTGGACGCACCAACAAGGAGATGCTGGTGCGACTGTCGTCGGCCGGCGGAACGATCGTGCTGCGCACTGACGTCAGCGACAGCGGTGGCTACTTCTACGTTGCTGGTCTGGCATCGGGCACCTACACGATCTCGCTCAACTCCGACTCTTGGCGCGGTATTGCTCGCTCGTTCGACGGCAGGCACTCGATCACGGTGACGAGGGGCAACACCTACAACGCTGGAACACTGAGGCTCAACGGCTGATCCCTAGGGCAGACGGCGGGGTGGGTCTGAGAGGCTGGTCGTCATGACAGTCTTGATCACGGGCGGCGCTGGCTATATCGGGTCGCACATCGTGCGGGCGTTCCAGCTGGCCGGACTCGATTGCATCGTCGTGGATGACTTCAGCAGCGGTCACCGCGAGTTTGTCCCTGACGACGTCGTCCTGATCGACTCGTCGATCCTCGACACCAAGATCCTGGCCAAGGGCATGGTCGAGCACGAGGTCGAGGCCGTCGTCCACCTGGCGGGTTTCAAGTACGCCGGCGTGTCCGTGGCGCGTCCGCTCCACACGTACGAGCAGAACGTGCAGGGCACGGTGAGCCTGCTGCAGGCCATGCATGAGTCGGACGTCGACAAGATCGTGTTCTCCTCGAGCGCAGCCGTCTACGGCACCCCCGACGTCGACACCGTCACCGAGGCGACGGCCACAGCGCCGGAGTCGCCCTATGGCGAGACCAAGCTGATCGGTGAGTGGCTGATGCGTGACGCGGCGCGTGCGCACCCGTTGCACCACACCTCGCTGCGCTACTTCAACGTCGTCGGCTCAGCTACGCCCGAACTCTACGACTCGAGCCCGCACAACCTGTTCCCGCTGGTCATCGAGGCGCTTGTCGAAGGGCGTACGCCGCGCATCAACGGCGACGACTACCCGACGGCTGATGGCACCTGCGTACGCGACTACATCCACGTCGCCGATCTGGCCGATGCGCATGTTGTGGCAGCGCAGAAGCTGCTCGACGGCACTGAGCTCGAGCCGATCTACAACCTGGGCAGCGGTGACGGTGTGTCGGTGCGCGAGATCATGACGGCTGTCGCGGATGCCACCGGCATCGCCTTCGAGCCCGAGATTGCACCGCGACGCGACGGGGATCCCGCCCGCAT
>JAKFCR010000394.1:0-12645 GCA_036676545.1 Aeromicrobium sp.
CCTCGACGTACGAGTCTCGGAGCTGGTGACCGATCCGTGGACCGCCCACGTGCCGGGTACGGTGTCCCTGTGAAAGCCGATCCCACAGCCCAGGCCGCCCTGCTCGACCTCCAGGCGACGGACTCGACGCTCGCCCAGCTCAACCACCGCCGCAAGTCCCTTCCGGAGCACGCCAAGATCGCGGAGCTGCAGGCTCGTGTCGCCCAGCTCGACGGCACCCGCATCGAGGCCGCCACGGCCGTCGACGACCTGACTCGCGATCAGCGCAAGGCTGACGCCGAGGTCGAGCTGGTCAAGACCCGCCGCGCCCGCGACGAGGAGCGGCTTGCTTCCGGGGCGATCACCAACCCCAAGGATCTCGCCAGCCTGCAGCACGAGCTGACCGCCCTCGAGCGCCGCATCACGACGCTCGAGGACGAGGAGCTGGAGGTCATGGAGGCGCTCGAGGAGGCACAGTCCGCACTCGATGCGTTCCAGATCGAGCTGTCGAACGTACAGGCCGAGCTCGACCAGACGATTGCCTCACGCGACGCCGCCGTGGCTGTGCTGGACGAGCAGATCGCTGACGCCGAGGCCGAACGAGGCTTGAGCGCGATGAGCGTTCCCGACGACCTCACCACCCTCTACGACAAGGTGCGCGCGCAGTACGGCGGCCTTGGCGCTGCCGCCCTCCGCGCCAAGAAGTGCGAAGGCTGCCGGCTCGAGATCAACAGCGCCGATCTGCGTGACCTCGCGGCGCTGCCCGAGGACGAGGTGCTGCGCTGCCCCGAGTGCAGTCGCATCCTCGTACGTACCGCTGAGTCAGGGCTGTGACCGCTCGCATCATCGTCGAGGCTGATGGCGGGTCACGGGGCAATCCGGGACCGGCATCGTACGGAGCCCTGATCCGCGACGCCGACACCGGCGCCGTGATCGCCGAGCGCGGCGAGAAGATCGGCGTCGCCACCAACAACGTCGCCGAGTACAGCGGCCTCATCGCCGGTCTCGAGCTCGCCCGAGAGCATGCGCCCGACGCCGAGGTCGAAGTACGTATGGATTCCAAGCTCGTCATTGAGCAGATGGCCGGTCGCTGGAAGATCAAGCACCCTGACATGAAGCCGCTCGCCGCCAAGGCGCAAACGCTCGCTCCGGCGGGCACCGTGTGGACCTGGATCCCGCGCGAGGAGAACTCTGCCGCCGATGCCTTGGTCAATGCGGCGCTGGATGGGACTGAGGTCAAGAAGGCCGAGAAGAACCCGCTCGTCGGCTGGAAGAGTGGACTCGATGGCGCTCCGACGACGATCATCCTGCTGCGGCACGGTGTCACCGAGTCGACCGACCGCAAGCTGTTCTGCGGCAGCGGGGGAGCAGACCCCGGCCTGACGTCGACGGGCGAGGAGCAGGCGCAGCGCGCAGCCACCTGGATAGCCAATCGCGGAGGAGCCGACGCGATCATCGCGTCGCCACTGCAGCGCACCAGGGAGACAGCAGGGTTCGTCTCCCGCGAGCTCGGTCTCGATGTCGAGCTCGAGGCCGGTATCGCCGAGGCCGCATTTGGAGAGTGGGATGGCTTCAGCTTCCCGGAGGTGATGGAGCGCTGGCCAGGCGAGCTCGACGAGTGGTTGAGCTCGACGGCGATCGCGCCGCCCGGTGGCGAGGCGTTCGATGCCGTGTCGGAGCGGGTCATCGCAGCACGAGACCGGATCGTCGCTGCGTACCCCGGCAAGACCGTGGTCGCGGTCAGTCACGTGACGCCGATCAAGATGATGGTCCGACTCGCGCTCGATGCACCGATGCCGGTGATCTACAAGATGGAGCTCGCGCCGGCGTCCATCACGACGATCAGCTGGTGGCCGGACGGCACACCGTCGCTGCGCAACTTCTCAGTCGTGCCCGACTAGATCTCGGCGACCACGACGTCGAGGCGTTGACCCTGGCGCTCGACGGTCCAGCCCAGCTCGCCGAGCAGGTCCTGCAGCTCGTCGACCGACGCCGGATCGGCGCCAGACTCGAGCAGCGCTCGTACGATGCGGCCCTTCGTCGCCTTGTTGAAGTGGCTGACGACCTTGCGTACGCCTTGGTGCTCGTGGAGCACCCGCATCGTCACGGTGCGATCGGCGAGGTCAGCAGGCGGCTTGCCCAACGCGGCGTACATACCGGATCGCAGGTCGATCAGCAGCCCATCACCGGCGGCGTCACGGAGGACGCGGGGGAGCGGAGTGCGCCAGCGACTCGCCACCGTGCCGAGTCGCGGCAGGGATCCGTCGCCGGACAGCCGGTACGCAGGGATGTGGTCGCCCGGCCGCACGAGACCGAACAGGGCGCTCGCGATCGCCAATGACTCGTCAGCGCGTGCGCGCGACGCCGGATCAAGGGTCGGCAGGTCGAGCATCGAATAGAGGACGCCGGTGTAGATCTCGTCGGCGCGCGCTGTCGGCTCCTCGTCGAGGCCCGCATTGATCTCGATCGCCTCGGCCTGGGTCGGCCCGAGGCCGAGCGCCTGCATGGCGCGCTTGGGGTTGCCCGAGCACATCTTGATCAGCGTGCGGAGGAGCTGGGCGCGTACCGGCGTGAGGGTCGGGAACGACAGCGACTCGAGATCGAGCGGTGCACCGGCGATTGGGCGGGTCTTGCCCTCAGAAGGCGGGAGCAAGATCAGCACCGGACGAACCTAGCCGATGAGCATCCATGCTCCGACAGCGGCGAACAGGCCGGCCGACACGATGTGGACAGCACGGACAGGGATGACCTGCAGAAGTGCGCGCCCCACCCACACGGCAAGCACGATCGAGATCAGCATGCCGATCGTGCTGCCGATCCAGATGAGCAGCCAGTGGTACTGAGTCGAGAGTGTCATGGTCGCCAGCATCGTCTTGTCACCCAGCTCGGCGAGCGCGAATGCCACTCCGACGACGACCACGGCCGCTCCACCCTTGGCTCGCTCAACTGGCGGTTCATCGCCCTGCAAGTTGCGCAGGGTCCAGAGTGCAAACAGGAGGAACAGGACGCCCGCAGCGATGCGTACGCCCCGCTCGGGCAGGTTGTCGCCGATGACATTGCCCACCGCGGCCGACACGAAGTTGATCAGTGCACACGCGATGCCGGCGCCGAGGATGACGGTGCGCGACCGAAAGCGGGTGGCGAAAGTCATCGACATGAGCTGGCTCTTGTCACCGAGCTCGGCGATGAACACCAACCCGGCGCTCAACAGGACCGCGTACACGACAAAGGCTCCTCGTCCGCCTGGACGAAGAGCCTGGGTACGAGTCTTCGACCAGGCATCGTCAATTGACAACTACTGGTCGAAAGTCTCGTCCGCCATCCGGAGATGGCCTGAAGCACCGGATCCCACAACTTCGTGGGCTCAGTATGTCGATGCAACCGTTGGGGACTACTCCCTTTCGTACGGCAAGCCTAGCGGATGCCCCGCGACGGTAGACTGAGAGACGCGAATGAGTCGGCCGGGCGGCCGCGGCATTCTCTACCTTCGGGTTGGGATGTCGAGGAAAGTCCGGACTCCGTAGAGCGACGGTGGTGGCCAACAGCCACCCACGGCGACGTGCGGGACAGTGCCACAGAAATCAAACCGCCAGCGGCCTTTTCGAAGGTGCGGGTAAGGGTGAAACGGTGAGGTAAGAGCTCACCAGCGCTCCGGGTGACCGGGGCGGCTAGGTAAACCCCACCGGGAGCAAGACCAAGAGGACCCTCGGGTCTGCGCTGACGGGCTGCTCGTCCAATGTCAGCGGGTAGGTCGCACGAGGCGTTCAGCAATGGACGTCCCAGATGGATGGTCGCCCACGACAGGATCCGGCTTACAGGCCGGCTCATTCGCCCCTAAGTCAGGAGACGTCGGCGAGCTCGAGCGACTGCTGCACGGCGGCGGGGTCGTACTCCCAGGCAATTTCACGCACGATGTCGACGAGGTCAGGATCGTCGGTCTCGATCGTCACGCTGATCTGGTGTTCGGGTAAGCGGGCGAGGGTGACATTTGCGATCGCGCTCAACGCTTGCTCGACCGAGACATACGCACTGTCGCCACTGAGCTCCATCGTGAGTGTCACTCGATGCATGGAGGGCCCCCTCTTCCGTTGTCGCTCCCTGCCAACATGAACGAGCCCGAGGCAGGAAAGTTAGCGCCGAATGGGAGAATTGGTCCGTGACCATCGACACCCGCGACCGCGCCGCCCAACTGATTGCTCTCAGGAAGGTTCAGCGTCGAGTCGCTGCGATCGGCTTCTTCGCCGTCGCGGTCCACGGCATCATTGGCCTCGCCGTGGTTGGCAACATCGTTGACGGCCAGGGGCGCCACGGAGACGCGATCCTGCTCACGGTCATGTCGGGCGTACTCGCGCTGATCACGTACGGCATTGTGCGCACGATCCTGCAGCGTGGCCTCTGGTCGCCCATATGGATCCTGATCGCCATCACGCCGACAGTGTTTGCAGCAACTCAGCTCGCCTGAGCGTTGAACGAGGTCGGTAGCGTGGCGGTATGACTTCAGTTCCGAACATCACGCTCAACAACGGCATCGAGATCCCGCAGCTTGGCTTCGGCGTATGGCAGGTGCGTCCCAAGGAGACCAAGGCTGCGACGCTGACGGCATTCGAGGTCGGCTACCGGCACATCGACACGGCGCAGATGTACGGCAACGAGCAGGGCGTGGGCGAAGCCGTACGTGAGTCGGGACTTGATCGTGGCGAGGTGTTCATCACGAGCAAGCTCAACAACGGCTTTCACCAGCCCGACGATGCGCTCAAGGCATTCGACACTTCGCTCGAGACGCTCGGCCTCGACTACCTCGACCTGTTCCTCATCCACTGGCCGCTGCCGGGCATCGACGTCGACTTCGTCGACACCTGGAAGGCACTCGAGGAGATCTACGCCTCAGGCCGAGCCAAGGCGATTGGCGTCTCGAACTTCCAACCGTCACACCTGCGACGGGTCGTCCAGGAGGGCACCGTCGTGCCGGCGGTCAACCAGATCGAGGTGCACCCGTTCCTGACGCAGGACGAGGCTCGCGCGGCCAATGCCGAGAACGGCGTTGCCACCGAGGCCTGGTCGCCGCTGGCCCAGGGCCTCGTCGTCGACAGCCCGGTGATTGCCGGAATCGCCAAGGCGTACGACAAGTCGCCGGCTCAGGTTGCGCTCCGCTGGACGATCCAGCGCGGCGACATCGTCTTCCCCAAGTCGGTGACGGCCGCACGGATCCGGGAGAACTTCGAGATCTTCGACTTCGAGCTGTCCGACTCGGATATGGGTGTCATCACGGCACTCGACAAGGGCCACCGCACCGGACCCAACCCGGACGAGTTCAACTGGATCCCGTGATTCATCGCGTGTTCGCGTTACGCTGCGGCGCATGAGTGAACACGAGAATCACGAGCCGCCAGCGCGGTTCAGCTACGCCGTCGGCGCCGGACTGGGCCTGCTGGTCGGTGGAGCCATCGGCTTGTTCATGGACCACTTCCTGATCGACGCACTGTTCGGCGTCGCGATCGGCCTCGTAGTCGCGTACATCGTGAGGAACATCAAGACGTAGTCAGGATCTCCGCGCCGTCCTTCGTGACGAGCAAGGTGTGCTCGAACTGTGCGGTGCGCGATTTGTCCTGCGTCGTCGCGGTCCAACCGTCGTCCCACATGTCCCACTCGACGCTGCCCAGCGTCAGCATCGGCTCGATCGTGAACGTCATGCCCGGCAGGATCACGGTGTCGGCGGCAGGGTCGTCGTAGTGCGGGATGACGAGGCCGTCGTGGAACGCAGGTCCGACTCCGTGTCCGGTGAACTCGCGCACGACGCCGTAGCCGAACCGCGCTGCGTACGTCTCGATGACCCTGCCGATGATGTTGATCTGCCGGCCCGGTTTGACCGCACGGATGGCTCGCATGAGGGCTTCCTCGGTGCGCTCGACGAGCAGACGCGACTCCTGATCGACATTGCCGACGAGATAGGTCTTGTTGGTGTCGCCATGCACCTCGCCGATGTAGGCGGTGATGTCGATGTTGACGATGTCGCCATCCTCGAGCGGGCGATCATCTGGAATGCCGTGGCAGATGACCTCGTTGACGCTGCTGCACAGCGACTTCGGGTAGCCGCGGTAGCCGAGAGTCGAGGGGTACGCACCGTGTGCAATCAAGAACTCGTGGCCGACGGCGTCCAGCTCGTCGGTTGTGACACCAGGAGCGATGGCCGCCTCGACGGCGTCGAGAGCCTGGGCCGCGATGCGCCCTGCGACACGCATGGCCTCGATCGTCGCGTCGTCCCGTACGGATGACCCGCGGTAGGGGAGAGGGGCAATCTGGCCGACGTACTCCGGCCGCTCGATGGAGCTTGGCACAGCCCGCTCGGGGGACAGTCGGCCGGCAGTCAGAGTCACGCGGCGAGTTTAGAGGGGACGTCCCAGTCCAGGGTGGGTAGCGTGGGGTCATGGCTGACGACGAGAAGTGGTACTTCTGCATGGTGCATCGCGAGGTGGAGCCGCAGGAGGGTTGCAGGCCGGCCGATCGGCTCGGTCCGTACGACTCGGCCGAGAAGGCTGCGCGCGCTCTGGAGATCGCCGCCGAGCGGACGAAGGCGTGGGACGAAGACCCGCTCTGGAACGACACTGAACCTGACAAGGCGGCAGACGACAAGTGATGGCGCGCAAGCGTCGCCGGACCGGGAAGCTCAATCTCGAACGGTCCGGTCCTTGGGTTGCGATCGTCGGCTTGCTGATGATGACCTGGTGCTCGTTCGCCACCGGCATCTACGCGCCATGGTGGGGGATGGCACTCGCATTCGCGCTGCTCATCCCTCAGGTGCGGCTCGTCGCCAAGTGGGCGAAGACGAAACCCAAGCTCACGATGGCCGTGCCCGTTGCGGGACTCGCAGCCTGGGCCCTGCTGTCGTGGTTCGGCGCCATGTGGTGGGGCTGGGGAACTGACGTCGGCCTATTCGCCAGGTGAGTGGGTCGCGACCTTTGCCAGGGCCTCGTCTACGCGACCGAGCACCTCGACCGTCGTGTCGAAGGCGTCCTGCCCGACGATCTCGATGAGCGACTGCTCGACGTCGAGGATGTGGCGGAATCCACGGCTGGCGAACTCGCGGCCCTTCTTTGTGTAGGTCACCAGCTTGGCCCTGCCGTCCTCTGGGTCAGGCGTCATCTCGACGATGCCGAGGTCGACCAGCTCCCTGACGACTTCTCCCATTGCCTGTTTCGTGATCCCGGCACGCGCTGCGAGGTCGGAGGAACGTTCGCCCTTGGACCCGCTCAACGTCGCAAACAGGGCGTCGTGAGCCAGGCGAAGCTGCGAGAAGCCCCGGGCTCTGCCTACGGCCACCATGTCTTCCCGCAGCGAGCGCAAGGCGTGATCGATCACCGCAATCAGCGGTTTGTGATCGGGTTTGTCCTCAAGTCTTGACACGGTAAGGTCACCTTCCTATTATCGTCAGGTAACCTTACCTTATCAGGAGGAACCATGACACTCATGGTTGACGCGCCGCAGGTCGAAGCACTCTTTCCGTCCCGCACAGGTCGTTTGACAACCAAGGTTGCCGTCGAGCACGAGCTCGTATCTCGCGATGTTGTTGACGGATCCGTCCCACGGATCGAGCGGATCGCGGCAGCTACGGCCGGAGCCGCGTACACGCCATATCTCGCGTTTGAGCCCGGGGGACAGGTCGAGCTGAGCTTCCCGACCGCCGCTTCTCCTCGGGAGCTGGACAAGCTGGTACGCCGAGATCTCGCGGCCCTGCGCGCTGACTGTGCACGAGTCGGCGTCGAGCTCGAGGCTGTCGCTGTCGATCCTCGTGGCGTACGAGCCGTGCCGCTCCAGCTGGACCGCCCGCGATACCTCGCCATGCAGGATCGCTTCGACGAGGTCGGCCCTGCCGGTCGCCGCATGATGCGTCTCACGGCTTCCACCCAGGTTTGCCTCGACTGGGCGCCGGGTGCCGCAGGTCTCGAGCAGTGGCGGTTGGCCCAGCTCGCAGGCCCGTTCCTCGCGGCTGCCTTCTCCACCTCGACTGAGTCCGACAGCAGGCTGGCGATCTGGCTCGAGGTCGACCCATCTCGTACGGCATTCGACGGTCGCCTGCTCGGCGAAGACCCCGTCGCGGCATACGCGGACTTCGCGGCCGGCGCCGCGCGCTTCACGCCAGAGGCTGAGCACCTCTCGACCCTGTTCCCGCCCGTACGTCCGCGCGGTCACTACCTCGAGATCCGCTATCTCGACGTGCAGCCGGATCACCTCATCGGACGAGTGGTGTCGGTGCTGGCAAATCTCATGCACGACCCCGATCGCCGTCGTGCCGCGCTGGCTCTGTTGGCCGGACCGGAGCGACAGGCCGAACGCTGGCATGAGGCGGCGTACGCACCCGAACTGCTCGCTGATCGTGCAAGCGAGCTGCTGAGGATAGCGCCCGCACGTACGAGCGCGGGTGCGGCATGAGCGCCCTGTTCGTGACTGACCCGCTCAGTGGGTTGGATCCGGAGATCGACAGCAGCATCGGCCTGATGGCGGCGTGCCAGGACCTGGGTGAGTCGGTGTGGGTGTGCCAGCCCGAAGGCCTCACCGTCGTTGACGGCCGGCTGCACGCGCAGGCGACGCAGATCGACCTGCGGCCGCGCTATCGCCAGGGAGATCACCGCTGGGCGGTGGAGGCCGAATGGTTCGACGTGGAAGAACGCCGGGACATTGATGTCGCGGACGAGACAGCGGTCGCGCTGATGCGCCTCGATCCGCCCGTCACAAGTCGCTACCAGCGCACGCTGCACCTGCTGGACGTCGCGTCGGCCGCAGGTGTGCTCGTCGCCAACCGCCCGGACGGGATCCTCCAGATGCAGGAGAAGATGTTCGCCCTGCGGTTCCCCGAGCTCATCCCGCCAACGGCTGTGGCGACCTGCCATCGAGTCATTGACGAGTTCGTCTCCGAGCACGGAGTTGCAGTCGTGAAGCCCGTCGACGGATTCGCCGGCACCGACGTATGGCTGCTCCGCCATGACGACCCCAACACTGCTTCTCTCATCGAATCGGCCACGCAGGGTGGTCAGCGGCACGTGATCGTGCAGCGCTACTTGCCGTCGGTCAAAGAAGGCAACAAGCGACTCTTCGTCCTGGACGGGGAGATCATCGGCTCGGTGATGCGCAGCCCGTCACGTGCCGACTTCCGCATCGGACCGCCGTCTGCGCCTGCTGCGGTGGATGCCCGCGACGAAGAGATCGTCGCGACCCTGGCCCCGTCGCTGAAGCAGGCGGGCGTGATCCTGGCCGGCCTGGACGTCATCGACGGCCAGCTCATCGAGATCAACGTGACCTGCCCAGGAGGCATGCACAAGACCGACGCCCTGCTGGGCACTGACCTCAGCGGCGCAATCATGCGTCGCCTGTTCATCAACGAAAGGGTTCTCCCATGTCTGACCTGATCCTTGTCTCCATCGCTCTGCTCGGCCTGCTCGTCTTCGTGCTCGGCGCGAATGTCACACGGCACCGTGCGATGCGCGGCAAGACCGGTGAACCGCAGGCCTCAACGGATCCCACTGATCGACTGTTCATCGCGGTCCGCGCACATGGCAACGCAGCTGAGTATGTGCCGACGTTGGCGATCCTGATCCTCGTTGCCTCGACTCTGACGGGTGGTTGGTGGCTCGAGAGTCTCGCTGTGGCGGCCCTCGCTGCTCGAGCTATTCACGCCTTCGGGATGCTCACCGCCAAGACACTCGCCACTCACGGACCAGTGCGAGACATCGGCGCGTTCGGCACCTATTTCGTTGGCATTGCTCTTGCGATCACGGTGCTGGCGAACCTATGAGGTATGCGTCAGCTCTCGAAGCTGTGCTCAGCTGCGGGAAAGGCGCCTTCCTTGACGTCGGCCACGTACTGCTTGGTGGCGTCGAGCATGACGCCGTGCAGGTCGGCGTACTTCTTGACGAAGCGCGCGGTCTTGCCGGAGTTGAGTCCGAGCATGTCCTGCCAGACAAGCACTTGGGCGTCGCAGTCGATGCCGGCGCCGATGCCGACGGTGGGGATGCGTAGCGCCTTGGTGACTTCGGCGGCGACGGAGGACGGGACCATCTCCATGACGATCGCGAACGCACCGGCGGCCTCGAGAGCCTTGGCTTCCTCGACCATGCGGGTGGCGTCATCGCCACGGCCTTGTACGCGGTAGCCGCCGAGGTTGTGCTCGGCCTGTGGGGTGAAGCCGATGTGCGCGCACACCGGGATGCCGGCGTCGGTCAGCAGCTTGACCTGGGGAACCATCGCCAGGCCGCCCTCGAGCTTGACCGCGTGGGCGTTGGCTTCCTTCATGAAGCGGACGGCGGTATGGAACGCCTGCTCCGGTGAGCCTTGGTAGGACCCGAACGGAAGGTCGGCCAGCACGAGAGCGTGCTTGGCAGAGCGAGCCACGGCACGTACGAGGGGGATGAGCTCGTCGACCGTCACAGGCAGCGAGGTCTCGTTGCCATAGACGTTGTTGGACGCCGAGTCGCCGACCAGCAGCACCTCGACTCCGGCATCGTCGAAGATCGCGGCGGTGTATTGGTCGTACGCCGTCAGCATCGTCCACTTCTCGCCCTGCTCCTTCAACTGCTGGAGGTGGTGCGTGCGGATGCGCTTGCGGGTCGACGGTGCGGCCGCTGCAGGGCCGGTGCCGTAGGGCGCAGTCTCTTCAGGGGTGCTCATGATTTCTCCTTCTCGCAGCTCCTTACGGAGTCCACGGACTCCTCCAGACTGCCAGATGGAGCGTGCATTGGCCCCGGCACGCGTACGTGATGCTGATTACGTCGTTTCGCGCCAGCGGTGGGTGATCGGTACGCGGCGATCGCGGCCGAAGTTGCGGCGCGAGACCTTGGGTCCCGGCGGGTATTGGCGGCGCTTGTATTCGGCCTTGTCGACCAGAGTCACAACGCGGTGCACCAGTGCAGGATCGTGGCCCTCGGCGATGACGGCAGCGGAGCCGAGGTCGCGCTCGACGTATGCGTCGAGCACCGCGTCAAGCAGTTCGTACGGCGGCAGCGAGTCGGAGTCGAGCTGACCGGGCCGCAGCTCGGCCGACGGCGGCTTGGTGATCGTTGCTTCCGGGATCGGCGGTGTCTCGCCGCGTTCGACGGCGATCTCGTTGCGCCAGCTGGCGAGCTCCCACACCAGCGTCTTGGGCACGTCCTTGATCGGTGCGTAGGCGCCGACGGCATCGCCATAGATCGTCGAGTAGCCCGTCGCGAGCTCCGACTTGTTGCCGCAGGCGAGGACCAGGTGGCCGTGCTGGTTGGAGAGTCCCATCCAGATCACCGCGCGGATGCGCGCCTGAAGGTTCTCCTCGGCGAGGCCGGTGAGGTGCAGCGCTTCTTGGTAGCTGTCGAAGATCGGCGCAATCGGGATGGTGTCGAGCGACAGACCCGTACGTTTCGCCATCTCGGCGGCATCGGACTTGGAATGCTCGCTCGACCAGGCGCTGGGGTTGGAGATGCCGTTGACGTTCTCCGGGCCGAGCGCGTCGACCGCGATCGCTGCGACAAGGGTGGAGTCGATGCCTCCCGACATGCCGAACAGCACGGACTGGAAGCCGTTCTTGTGCACGTAGTCGCGAAGCCCGGTGACGAGAGCGGTGTAGATCTCCTCGTTGCGGCCCAACCGTTCGGCCTGCACCGGCGGCAGCGGCTCGTACGCGGCGAACGGTTCGGACGTGATGATCGTGCGCTTGATCTTGAGCCCACCGAAACGTTCGTCGTCGCTCGGCATCGTCGGAGTGGCTGCGGGGAGTTCGAGGTCGACCACAAGCAGCTCGGGGTCGAACTGTCCCGAGCGACCCAGCACAGCGCCGGTCGCGTCGACGACGATCGAGTCGCCGTCGAAGACGAGCTCGTCCTGTCCGCCGACGAGGTTCACGTACGCCAGCACGCAGTCGCCCTCGGCGGCCCGGCGCGCACAGAGCTCGAGGCGTACGTCGTCCTTGTCCGCCTCGTACGGCGAACCGTTCGGTACGACGAGAAGGGCTGCGTCGGCTGCCTTGGCCGCGGCTGATGGGCCGTCGCGCCACAGGTCCTCGCAGATCGCGAGCGCGACGTCGATGCCACCGATCTGCACGATGTTGATCGTGTCGCCAGCGACGAAGTTGCGGATCTCGTCGCCGACGCCGTAGTTCCAGAGGTGGTGCTTGGCCTGGCGGGCGACGATCGTGCCGTCGTGGATGATCGCGACGTTGTTCAGTGGCGCATTCTTGGGGATGCCGGGTGCATCGAGGACGTCTGGCTTCTGGTCGAGGTAGCCGACCATCGCGACGAGGTCGCCGCAGCCCTCGTCCTTCAGGCGTACGGCGAGCGCTTCGATGCCAGCTTTGGAGGCCTCGATCAGCGAGAGCCGCATCGCGAGGTCCTCGAGCGGGTAGCCGGTCAGCATCATCTCGGGAAACACGATCAGGTGTGCGCCTTGATCGACGGCTGCCTTGCATTGCTCGACGACGAGATCGGCATTGCCGGCGAGATCGCCGACGGTGGCGTTGACCTGGGCAAGAGCAAGGCGCATCTGGGGCACACACGCAGCGTATCGGCAGCCTGCTGGGCGGCCACGAAACATGCTCGTAACACGTGGTCGTCACACTGGCCGTATGGGAAAACAGGAAGACTTTGTGCTGCGCGCGCTCGATGAGCGGGACGTCAAATTCGTACGTCTGTGGTTCACCGATGTGCTCGG
>JAKFCR010000395.1:0-18229 GCA_036676545.1 Aeromicrobium sp.
AACCCACCTCGAAGGAGCCTGCTTTGTCCATCGACATGGCCATCATTGGTCTCGGTTACGTCGGGCTCCCGTTGGCTCAGCAAGCGTCCCGTTCCGGCCTCAGCGTCGTCGGCTTCGACGTCAACGCCGCCATGGTCGACTCTCTCAACAGTGGCACCAGCCACATCGATGACCTCACCAACGAGGACATCGCAGAGATGATCTCGTTGGGCTTCACCGCAACGACCGACGAGGCAGTCCTCGCCGACGCCAACGCCATCGTCATCTGTGTCCCAACTCCGTTGTCGGTTGACGGAGAACCGGATCTCGGCGCGGTGATCGCCGCAACGACGACCATCTCGCGTCAGCTGCGCAAGGACCACCTCGTGGTGCTCGAGTCGACGACCTACCCCGGAACCACTGACGAGGTCGTCCGCCCAATCCTGGAGAAGGCAGGACTGTCGGCGACTGACGACTTCCATCTCGCCTTCAGCCCCGAGCGAGTGGACCCGGGCAACCCGACGTACGGCATCGCCAACACACCAAAGGTCGTCGGCGGCCACACCCCAGAGTCGACGAAGGTTGCCGCAGCGTTCTACGGCCGGTTCATCGAGACCGTCGTCCCGTCCAAGGGCACGCGCGAGGCCGAGATGACCAAGCTGCTCGAAAACACGTACCGCCACATCAACATTGCCCTCGTCAACGAGATGGCGCAGTTCTGCCACGAGATGGACATCGACCTGTGGGAAGTCATCCGCAATGCGGCGACCAAGCCATTCGGCTTCCAGGCCTTCTATCCGGGACCCGGAGTCGGCGGGCACTGCATCCCGATCGACCCCAACTACCTCTCCTACAAGGTCCGCGCAACGCTCGGTCGCCCCTTTCAGTTCGTCGAGCTCGCGCAGTCGATCAACCTGCAGATGCCGGCGTATGTCGTCGAGCGCATCACCGATCTGCTCAACGACGAAGGCAAGGCGCTCCGCGGCTCGACCATCTTGCTCCTCGGCGTGACCTACAAGCCGAACATCGCCGATCAGCGCGAGTCCCCCGCGACTCCGCTGGCTGCGCTTCTGCTCGACAAGGGCGCCAATCTCGTGTTCCACGACCCGCATGTCGACGTCTGGACGCCCAATGGCACGGAGGTCACCCGAGCCGACGATCTTGACGCCGCGCTTGCCGCGGCCGATGTGTCGGTGCTGCTGCAGAACCACAAGGAATACGATCTCGCTGCCGTTGCCTCGGCCGCGAAATGCCTGTTCGACACCAAGGGTGCGACCGACAACTCGCAGGTCTCACGCCTCTGACCAAGGTCGTGGCGTCCGGCTAGTTGCCAGGGGCAGCGGCGCGCCTAGACTCAGCCCGTGGCCATCGAACCCCCGCCAGTGCCGACATCCTGGATCTCGCTGGGCGCCGGCGGTCACGCCGCCAGTGTCGCCCACGCCCTGCTGGGAGTCGGCAAGTTGCACGCCGTCGTGGGATCTGCCTCCCGTGAGTGGACCGTCCCCGTGCTGGAGTCTGATGACGACGCCCTTTCCATGGCCGGTGACCGAGGACTTCGCGTGATCGTGACGATCGGTGAAAACCGTCGTCGATTGGCCGTGGTCAACGAGGTGCCGCCCGAGCTGCTGTGGAGTGCGGCTGCCGTCACGTCAACCGTGGCCGACGACGTCCGTCTCGGTGACTCGACCGTGGTACTTCACCACGCCCACGTCGGACCCGGCGCACGAGTCGGCCGAGGCGTCATCATCAACACAGCCGCCGTCGTCGAGCACGATGTGTCCGTGTCCGACGGCGCCCACATCGCTCCTGGGGCTGTCGTGCTCGGAGGGGCGAGAATCGGCCAAGGCGCACTCATCGGTGCCGGGGCGGTCATCCTTCCCGGACGCAGCATCGGACCTGATGCCACAATCGGCGCCGGGGCGGTCGTGTCCCACGATGTCCCGACTGGCGCGCGGGTGGCGGGTGTGCCGGCTGCCGATCTGCCACCCATTCAGGGAGACCCGTCATGAGTGCCGCGCACCCGGACGACGCGGTGAGGCAGAGGCTCACCGTGATCGCAGAAGCCGGGGTCAATCACAATGGCGACCTGGCCTTGGCTCATCAGCTCATCGAGGTGGCGGCCCGATCAGGGGCTGACGCCGTCAAGTTTCAGACCTTCGATCCAGCACTCCTGGTGTCCGAGCACGCGAAGACCACTCCCTACCAGCGGGAGCGCGGAGGCGCCGACGACCAGCAGTCACTGCTCGCAGCACTGACCCTCCCGACCGAGGCGTGGGGGGAACTTCGCGACCACGCCGACAGCCTCGGCCTCAGCTTCCTCAGCACACCATTCGACCTGGGCAGCGCACGACTCCTGGCCGAGCTCGGAGTCGCCGCAATCAAGACATCGTCCGGCGAGCTCACCAACACCCCGTTCCTCCGGGCCATCGCTGAGTTGGGCCTACCCATGCTCATCTCCACCGGCATGGGCGATGAGGACGAGGTGGCGGTAGCGGTCGAGGCAACCAAAGCTGCACCGGCCGTCACGCTCCTGCACTGTGTTTCGGCGTACCCCGCCCCGGTCGGCGAGGCCAACCTCAACGTGATTCCCGCGTTGGCCGCTCGACACGGCGTCCCCGTCGGGTGGTCCGACCACACGCTCGGCACGACGACCGCCGTCGCCGCGGTCGCTCTGGGCGCCACCGTGCTGGAGAAGCACGTGACGACCGATCGCACGCTGACTGGTCCGGACCACGCGGCGAGCCTGGAGCCCGACGAGCTCACGGAGTACGTGTCAGCGGTCCGCGATGCGTGGTCGGCACTCGGCGATGGACTCAAACGGCGTATGCCATCTGAGATGGCGAACGCGACGCTCGTGCGTCGCTCGTGGCATGCCGCCAGGGACCTGCCGGAAGGTCACGTGATCAAGCCTGATGACGTCGTCACACTGCGCCCCGAGCTGGGGATCTCGCCGTCCATCGTGGTCGTCGGAGCTCGAGTCCTGCGCGCAGTGAGCGCCGGAGACCCGCTCGTCCATTCCGACGTGGAGCTAGCGTGAAGGTCGCCGTCTTCGTCGGGACACGAGCCGACCTCGGTCCATTGCAGCCCGTGGTGAGCGAGCTCGCCCTGCGTCCCGATGTCGAGACAATCCTGCTCACCGGACTTGCCTTCGACGCCACAGCCCTTGCCCAGAGCTCGGGTGCACCCCTGTCCTCGATCATCGAGCTGGCCACGGCACTGGAGGAGGTCGACCTGCCTGCGCAGCTCGAGCATGGTCCGGCGCTGTCCCTCGGATCGAGCCGTGTCCTTCAGGACCAGGCGATCGACCGCCTGGTCGTCCTCGGCGATCGGTGGGAGCTCCTGCACGTGGTCCCACCTTTCGTGCTGGCCGGAGTCCCCGTCGTTCACCTCCACGGGGGCGAGGTCACTGGAGGTGCCATCGACGAACGAGTCCGACACGCCATTACCAAGCTCGCAGACGTCCATTGCGTCGCATCCCCGGACTCGGCCCAGCGCGTCGCTCAGCTCGGCGAGGAATCTCACCGCATCCATGTCACCGGCGCACCCGGCCTGGACCGGTACGCACTGCACGAACGGCTCGACGAAACCGAGCTCGAAGCCCTGCTGGGGGTTCCGGTGCGCCGACCCGTCGCCCTGTTCACCTATCACCCGCCGACCGCCACCGACCAGCAAGACGCGGGACACTGGGCCGAGCAGGCGCTGCTGGCCACCCTGGAGGTCTGCGGCACCGTCGTCGCCACCTACCCCGGGATGGACGCCGGGCGTGAGGAAATCATCGAAGCCCTGACGAGATTGGCTGCCGAGCATGAGCAACTGAGGGTGGTCGAGGCGCTGGGTGCGAACTACCCTGCCGTCCTCGCGTCCTGCGATGTCGTCGTGGGCAACTCGTCGTCAGGCGTCATCGAGGCAGCGTCGGTCGGCATACCCGCCGTCGACGTGGGGCAGCGACAGCTGGGACGGCTCCGCTCGGACAACGTGCACTGGTCCGACGAAGGGCTCGAGCCGGTGCGAGAAGCGTTGCGCCACGTGCTCTCACCCGACTTTCGCCAACTGGCCGCCGATGTGGTCAACGTCTACGGAGATGGCGGCTCGGCCAGTCGCATCGCCGACATCATCCTCGCCGATCCGCCACCACGCTCGAAGCTGTTCGTTGACAGCAAAGCTCAGTCTCCGAAGTAGGAACGGACCGCAGCCACGACCTGCGCCTGGTCCTCATCCGTGAGGTCAGTGGAGCATGGAAGTGACAATCCGCGGTCGAACAGCCCTGCGGCAACGTCGCCGCCCAGCGATCGCGAGTGAGCGAACGGAGGCTGCTGGTGGAGGGGGCGCCAAAGTGCCCTGGCGCCGACTCCACACCGCGCCAGGTGATCGAGAAGACCGTCTCGCGCCTGCCGGTCTCGGGCGAGGATGGAGTACAACCAGTAGGTCGACTCGGTCCGTGGAATGTTCGGAGCCATCGTCAGAGGCAGGTCCGCCAAGGCCTCTTCATAGCGCGAAGCGATCAGGCGTTTCGCGGCCACGAACTCGTCGAGCCGCCCCAGCTGGGCCAGTCCCAGTGCGGCTGCCAGATTGGTGAGGCGATAGTTGTAGCCGACCTCGTCGTGAAGGTAGCCCACATCGGGCACCTTCGCCTGAGTCGTGAGGTGCTTGGCGCGATGCGCGAGCTCGTCGTCATCCGTGACGATCATGCCGCCGCCACCAGATGTGACGATCTTGTTGCCGTTGAATGAGAAGGCGCCGAGCGTGCCGAGCGTGCCGGTGCTGACGAAGGACCCCTCCGCGTCGGTCCAGCCCGCCCCCAGGCTCTCGGCGGCATCCTCCACCACGGTCACGCCGTACGCGCGGGCAATCTCCATGACGCGATGCCCGTCCGCCGGCTGACCGAGGACGTGGACCAGTTCAATGGCACGGGGCATCGGTTGACCCGTGCGGGCTCTCTGGGCCAGCTCGGCCTCGACGAGGCCGGGATCCATGTTCCACGAGTCGGGCTCCGAGTCGACGAGGACCACGTCGGCGCCGAGGTAAGCCACCGGATTCGCTGAACCGATGAACGTGAAGTCGGACACGAAGACCTCATCGCCCTTCCCGACTCCGGCCAGCTGGAGCGCGACGTGAAGCGCCGCCGTGCCGCTGGCTGTGGAGACGGCGTGGCGGGAACCGACTCGTGCGGCGAAGTCCAGCTCGAACTGCGTCACCTCCGGACCGACAGAAGACACGAATCCGGAGTCCAGGGCCGCCAGAACTGCTTGCCGCTCAGCCTCGCCGAGGTTGGGCGTCGCCAGCGGAATCGTTCCTGACGGTCCCGGCGCACCCGGCGCGCTGGGTTCAGGACTGAGCGTCATCGGTGGTACCGGTGGGCCGTCGCCAGATCGACGTTTTGCTCGATCCACTGAGCGGTCAGTTGCAGCCCAGTCTCCAGGTCCACCTGTGGAGTCCAGCCGATCAGATCTCGAGCAAGGCTGGGGTCAGAGAGCAGGATCTCGACCTCCGAGCCAGCGGGTCGGACCCTCTCGTCCTCGACGACCACCTTGGCATCTGACCCGGTGATGCGACGCGCCATGTCGACGATGTCACCAATCGACTCGGTACGCCCCGTCCCCAGCTGCACCACGGACCCCGGCTCCACGTCGCTCACCGCGGCGCGAGCGAAGCCGAGTGCCGTGTCGGTCACGAAGGTGAAGTCGCGCTTGGGCGTCACCGATCCGAGCCGCAGCTCTTGGGCGCCGGCCAGCAGCTGCGCGAGAACTGTCGGGATGACGGCCCGCGCCGACTGTCGAGGACCGAACGTGTTGAAGGGCCGCAGGATCGTGACGGGAGTGCCGAAGGAGAGTGCGTATGACTCGGCGAGCTTGTCCGCCGCGATCTTGGTCGCCGAGTAGGGAGATTGCCCCCTGAGCGCGTGGTCCTCGGTGATCGGCACCGTTCGCGGCGTGCCGTAGACCTCCGATGTCGAGGTGTGGACAAGTCGCGGTGTCTCATGCCTTCGCACAGCCTCGAGGACGTTGAGGGTGCCGGTGACGTTGGTCTCGACGTACGACCGCGGGGCGACGTACGAGTAGGGGATGGCGATCAGCGCTGCGAGGTGGAGCACCACGTCGACACCCTCGACGGAAGTGACCACGTGCTCTGCGTCCCGAATGTCTCCGAGAACGAACTCCGCCTGGCCGGACTCAAGCGCGTCTGCGAAGACCTGCGAGCTGTCGAGCCACCCCAAGGACCCGTGGGAGTTGTACAGCGCGAAGGCGCGTACGCGTGCTCCCAGATCGAGCAGAGTCTCCACGACGTGGCTACCGATGAAGCCGTCGGAGCCCGTGACCAGGACGGTTCGCCCCGCGAGGGATTCTGCCAACGCGTTCATTCTGTTCCTTTCGCCCGGGCGAGGTCGGCCGGTGTCCCTACATCGATCCAGTCTGATGACAGCTCCCACGCGGAGACCAGCTGGTCGCTCTCCAAGCAGCGTTGGACCAGATCAGGCATGTGAGTCATCGTGTCGCGGGGAACCAGGTCGATCAGGTCGGGATCGATGCAATAGACCCCGGTGTTGATCGAGACCGTGAGGTCTGGCTTCTCGACGAGGTGCTCGATCCGATGCTCGTCGTCGTGCTCGACCACTCCGAACGGCACGGTGTGGGAGTAGCGACGGACACCGACCGTGACCCTCGAACCGGAGGACTGGTGGAACTGCAGCAGCTGTCGAGCGTCGAAATCGACCATGAGATCACCGTTCATAATCAGCAACGGCTCCTCGGGGCGCTGCTCGATCAGGGACAACGATCCACCGGTGCCGAGCGGGCGGTCGGGGTCCTCTCGCAGGTAGACGATCTCGGCGCCCAGCCGCGTCCCGTCCCCTAGGTGCTCGATGATCTGGTCGGCCAGGTGATTGACGCTGACATGGATCCGACGGATGCCGTCACCCACAAGGCCGAGGATGATCCAGTCGATGATGGGCCGGCCCGCGACCGTCATCAGCGGTTTCGGGACGTCGCGAGTGAGAGCCCCCAGGCGGGTGCCCTTGCCGCCAGCCATGATGACGGCCGTGTTGGGGATCTTGGCTGGTCCCACCACGTCGGACAGCGCGTGCACGCCCTGCACCCGACCGGCAGCGTCGACTTCCGGGATGGCGGAAACGCGCCACGCATGCATCAGGTCGAGCACGTGGGCGCGAGGCGTGCCGGCGACGACCGTGTGCGGGTTCTTCGTCGCGACCTCGAGCGCGGCGGCTGTCAGTGGCCGACCAGAGAGCAACGCCCTGCGCACGTCTCCATCGGTGAGCACGCCCTGCAAGCGGTTCTCGGCATCCACCAGGCAGCAGATCGCCAGCGCTCCACGGTCGATGACCTCGATCGCCTGGAGCAGCGTCGAGTCGACTGCGGCAACCGGGATAAGGTCGGCCCGATTG
This sequence comes from Aeromicrobium sp., assembly GCA_036676545.1. Taxonomy (GTDB): domain Bacteria; phylum Actinomycetota; class Actinomycetes; order Propionibacteriales; family Nocardioidaceae; genus Aeromicrobium. The sequence goes on from JAKFCR010000395.1 coordinate 7,379, forward strand.
CCGGTGCTTCCCCGTGGGGTGCGGTCGTCGGCGTGCGTCATCGGTGAGGATCCGGCTCCGTCTGGCAACGTAGGGCAACCGCGGTCCAGCGGCAGCGCCATCATACAGTCGGTCAGGACGAGTCCGGATTCTTCGGCTCTGCCCCCGAGGGAGGATCCCATGATCGAGCGAATCCTGGCTGTGATTCCAGCACGCGGTGGTTCCCGAGGCCTGCCGGGCAAGAACCTCAGAGAGCTCGGTGGCGTGCCCCTGGTCGGCCACTCCATCGCGGCGGCGCGCACTGTCTCGGCGGTGCGCCGCACGATCGTCAGCACCGACGACGAGCAGATCGCAGACGTGTCGCGCGCCCTCGGCGCCGACGTACCCTTCCTGCGTCCGGCCGAGCTGGCCACCGACACAGCACCCACCGGCCCGGTGATCGCCCACGCCCTTGCCGCAGCCGAGGAGGAGGGCGGCGCGCCGTACGACGCCGTGCTCCTGCTCGAGCCGACCAGTCCGGTCCGCGACCCCGATCGCCTCGCCGAGGCCGTCGAGCTGTTGAGCTCGCGTCCAGATGCCGATGGGGTCGTCAGCGTCTCGACCCCAGGCTTCGACCCACTCTCCACCGGTGTAGAGATCGGCCCAACCGGCGAGGTCCGGCGCGCCTTCGCGGAGGCCGTGGGACAGACACGTCGCCAGGACAGCGCTCGCGCGTTCCTCAAGCTGAATGGCAACTTCTACCTGTGGCGATCGGAATTCGTCCGTCGGATCGAGCACAGCTGGCTGGACGAAGGCACCTTCCTCGCGGTCGAGATACCCGAGAGCCAGGCATTCTCGATCGACACCCCGTACGACTTCGAGCTCATCGAGGCTGTGGTGCGGGCCGGACTGGTCGATCTGTTGGCCACCGATAACTGACCAGTCGGTTGTGTCAGCCGTTGTCGAGGCGGTCGACGAGGATCTTCTCCAGACGCGGTGCGATCGTCCGCGCGTACGTGCCCGTGATGTGGTGCCCATCCGCGTAGACGATGACTCCGCCGACGGCTCCCCAGCACGTCGACTCGTCGCAGAAGGCATCGGTCAAGTCGGCCACCGAGACTCCGCGGTCGCGGAGCTCTCGCGCCGCGGCAATGCTGGGATCGGCGGGCAGCCACACCGATCGCGGTCCGGAGCAGGCCGCCAGGTCATCCGCGTTCAGCGCCAGACAGTCCGGGATCGAGTCGATCCCGCCGTCGACCGGGATCGGCGTGTCCCGGATCACCACGACCGGCACACCAGTGGACGAAAGCCTGACGAGTGTCTTGCGGAAGCCCGCGGTGTACTTCGAGACACTCGCATCGATCGAGCTCTCACCCAAAGCGGGCCGTCCCGTGCGATTCACGAAGATGATGAGGTCTGGACGAGCTGAAGCAACTGCCGTGGACGTGCGTCGAATCCACTCCACGCACCCTACGTCCGCTCCTTCGACCTCGAACTCCTGCGCCAGGTCTGCAGCCGTGCACTTCGAGGCCAGGTGGGTCGTGATCCGCCACGATCGGGTCTTCGCGATCTGCTCCAGCGCCGGAAGCCAGTGACCTGCGTGGGAGTTGCCCACAAGGGCCACCTCGACGTCGCCTTCAGGCTGCCCGAACTCGCAACTGAGGTCGGGAAACGAGGGCTCGTCCGAGAAGCAGTCTCCGCCGACAGGTCGTTCCTTGTCCGCAGGTGACCGGTCCTCGACCGCGAGCGCCGGAGAAGGGATCAGTGGACCCTCAGCAGGCGGACATGCTGCACCCGCGTCGAGAGCTCGCGCCCCGAAACAAGGATCCTTGCCGGCCAACGCTTCCTCGACTGCGACGCGGTCGTCTCGCTGCTGCTGGTTGGCCGCGGCGGCCAACGCCATGGCCATGACCACCACGACAGCCATGCCCACCGCACCGGCGGCGAGGCTGGAGCGCACGCGTCGACTGAAGGCAGGAGTGCGGAACCTGTCCTCGACGTAGACCTTAGTGAGGCCCGCCAGAACCAGCGTGAGGACGATGATCACCAGAGAGTCGAGCCGCCCTCGCTCGGGTGAACCTGTCACCTCGCTCAAAGCGACGGGGGCGATGACGATGAGTGGCCAGTGCCAGAGGTAGACCGCGTACGACACGTCGCCCAACCACTGCACTCCCGGAAGACGGTAGATCCACAGCTGTCTGTGCGCTGCCATGACCAGGGCAGCGCCCGCCACGGGCAACGCCGCCTGCCACCCCGGGAAGGGGGTGCTCTCGGTGTAGAGCAGCGCAGTACCAACAATCAAGCCCCATCCGGCGATGGACATCACGTTGGCACTGGTTGGGCGATGCTGGGACCAGCGCCGGGCCGCGGGCGCACAGAGCGCGAGCAATCCACCCGCACCCAGCTCCCAGAGGCGGGTAAAGGTGACGAAGTACGCAGCGGCCGGGTCAGCACCCGTGAGGTGAACCGACCACGCGAAGGACGCCACCACCACTGCACCGAGGCCCAGCCAGTAACCACGGGCTCGGTGGGCAAGCGGGACGAGCACTGTGAGCGCCAATAGCAGTACTGGCCATCCCAGGTAGAACTGTTCCTCGACACCGAGAGACCAGAAGTGCTGGATCGCAGAGGGTGCATTCTCAGCAGCGAGGTAGTCGACGGCGTCTGCCGCCAGCTGCCAGTTGGCGACGTACAGCGCGGCTGCTCGGCCGTGTTCCGCCGTGGTCTCCCATTGCGACTCCGGGAGGAAGGCCCCTGCCCCAGCCAAGGTCGCCACGAGGACGGTCAGCGATGCCGGGAGCAGTCGGCGCACACGGCGGGCCCAGAAGGCAAGGAGGTCACCGCCAGACCTGGGCGGCCGCTCCACCAGATGGAGGGTGATGAGGAATCCGGAAATCACGAAGAAGGCGTCGACTCCGATGAAGCCACCCGTGAGCCGCGAAGGAAACAGGTGGTAGATCACGACCACGCCAACGGCCACCGCCCTGAGCGCCTGGATGTCGGTGCGTACTGCACGCTGCTCCGCCGGGTGATCAGTCATGACTCGGGACATTGTTCACCATGCCCTGAAGCATTCGGCGCTAGCATGTCGGCGTGATGTCTGCCTGCCCTGAGCCCTGCAGCCTATGAGCGCTCTGCGGAAGGGCCGCCCGCTCCTGGTCGCCGCCGCGCTTGCGGCGCTCGCCTTCGTGGCTCTGTCGGCGTTCGCTGCCGAGAACCTCGGGGACGCCGTCCTCGGAGGGCTGCTCGGTCTGCTTGTCCTCCTCGCGGTGCTCGGCGTACGCCAACAGGCGCGCTACGCCCGACGCTCGGCAGCCGACTTCGCCGCACTCTCCCGCAGCATCGCAGACCTGGACCGACGGATCGCCAAGGTCTCCAAGGACGTCTCGTCCGTTTCGGCGGAGCTCAAGAACCAGTCGAAGGACGTACGGGGCCTGACCAAGACCGTGACGACGTGGTCGAAGGACATGAAGGTATCCGAGATCGAGACCGGCATCGCGGCACTCAACCGATACGTTGCGCTCGGTTCCGACGACACCGCCGACCCCACCTGAGACCTCCTGCATGTCCCAATCGATCCTCGCCCTCGTCGGCTCTCCCTATCAGGCACTCGGACTGCTCGAGTACGTGCGGGAGAACCGGATCACGAAGGTCACCGTGTTCCTGCCGGTGCTCGCCGACCTGAAGATGTTGCAACCCGCCATGAACGTGCTGATGCACGTCGAGGGAGTCACGTTCCACCTGCGCAAGTCGAGCGGATTCCGTCGTCCCAACGAACACACGGAGTCGGCGGCACAGGCGATCGCCCAGGTGGCACGCGAGCAGGGAGCATTCGACACCATTGTCATCGGCGACTACCGCGACACCTCTGCCTGGCGCGCGGCCTCGCTGCTTGGTCTGACCGGCTCGGACATCGTGGTGCTTGACGACGGTGCCTCCACGCTCGCCATTGACCGTTCGGAGGGTGGCTTCGAACCGCTCGAGTGGTCGGAGGCGGCGGAAGCCGGAGGCTTCATGCCACAGTCCGCTGTCACGTTCTTCACCTCGATGCCTGACTCTCTCCGAGCAGCGTCGGACGACACCATCGTCCCCAATAACTGGACCTGGCTGAGGTCTCGCTACCTCAACTTGAAGCAGTCCAGCTCGCTGGTCCTCGTCATCGGCCAGGGCTTCTCCCGAGTCAAGCTCATGGACGAGCAGTCAGAGCTGGAGATCGGGCACCGCCTCGTCGAGGCTGCACGAGCAGTTCACCCCGGCAGCAAGCCTCTGTACGTCGCGCACCGGGGCGAGTCCATCGACAAGCTGAGGGCGATGGCCGAGGTGTGCGACGTGGCGCGATTCGACATCCCCCTTGAGGTCGTCCCCGTCGAGACGGGCCTGCTGCCACGCGGGGTGGTTGGCCACTACTCGACTGCGATGACGAGTCTGGCCACGCTTGCGCCACCGGAACTCGCGGTGCACTCCCAGAGGATCCCTGTTGATCGTTTCCTCGAGCGCGGTGAGTACATCGCCGAGACCTACCGCAGGCTGGAGACAGACTTCGCGCAGCGCATCACGTTCATCGATCAGGACGGTCGTCGCGGGGACGGCTCCTAGGGCGTCAGGGTCGGCGATCCGTCTGGCCCAGCAGGTCCTGAAGTCCGTCGATGCGTGCGCCCAGCTCGCGCTCGGACGAGCGGATCTCATCGACCGAGCGCAGGCCGACGTTGGTGATGGTACGGGCGAGCTCGGCCGAGGTGTCAGCTTGCTCGGCCGCCGCGGTCGCCGAACTCCTGCGAGCTGAGACAAGCACCGTGCCGAGAACCAGCATCTGCAGCAGAGCCACGCCGACCACAGCCAACCGGATCTGGTCTCCCACCGCGGCCACGACCACGAGCGCCGTGAGGAGGAGCCCTCCGGCAGCCGCACAGGCTGTGAAGTTTTCTGACAAGCGCTTGATCACGAGGGTTCCCTCCGGTTGTCGGGTGCATCACTGAGGTGTTCGGCGAGGATGGCACGGTATGCGTCGGCACTCAGGGAGCGCTCCGCCCAGGCGTGTCCACGCTCCTGCTGCTCGGCGAACATCGACTCGTCTCGCCACAGTCTGTCGATGACGGCACGTACGTCTCGTGGTTCCGCGTAGATCGCGCCGTCGCCGAAGTGCTGCTCATAGCTCGCGGGCAGCACCAATACACAACCACGCGCAGCAGCAACTGCTGCCTCGTGGATCAGCTCAGGCCCCCACGTGTCGCGCCGGATCCCGACGAACACGTCGAGCTGGTCGACGAAGTCCTCGATCGGCGTGTCCCAACACAGGAGCCAGTTCGGCGGGAGGCCCGCCGCCTCGCGCTTGAGGGTTAGGGCACGAAGCGGATCGCGGATCCGGACGTCGTACGCGTCGTCGTCGGGCAGCATCGGAGTCAACTGGGCCACCGCTGGAGTGTCGCGTGTGCGCCCGCCTTCCAACCCGGTCGTACCGATAATCGGTCGGGAGGCACGAAAACCGGGATGGGACCGCCGGCGCGGTTGCACCACCCCGAGCTGGCGCGGCGTCGCGATCGCGGCGCTCGCCCCGTTCGCGCGAAGTGCCTCCGCGATCTCGGGCGTGGCTGGGAGCCATAGCATCGCTCCACCCAGGAGCGTGGCAGCCTCGGCCTCGACGGCGACGGGGTCGTACACGAATGCATCTCGCTCTGGCGAACGCGGCGGGTAGGCGGCGCGAACGAGCACTTTCTCAGCTCGGACCGCGAGGGTGTCATTCCTACGTGGATAGCACAGCAACTCAGGGTCCCGAACCAGGGCGACGCCTGCGAGCAGAGGCTCCTCCCACCGGGCAAATGTGGTGACGCCGTCCTGCACGAGCTGCATCACGTCGTCGCTCGGAGGTATGCGGCGGCGTGCTGCGTGACGAGGGACCTCAGCATGCAACAGCTCCACAGATCGGTCATCGTTCGTCAGAGCTCGGACCTCTTGCTCGACTCCGCCATAACGCAGGATCCCCGTACGCCAGTCGGACACCAGCAGGACGTCACACTGTCGCTCCGGAGCTGGACCGGGTGCCAAGAAGGACCGGGGTGCCGGGAACCGTCGACCGGCTCCCGGATCGAGCAGGACTGACTCCTCGCCAGCCTCGATCTGGTCGTGCCAGCGCTCGAACGCCTGGCGGTAGGCCACCCGGTTGCCGTCCCTCCAGCCGAACTGGAAGTCGGTCCGGGACAGGGAGTCGCTGGTGAGCTGGACGAGCGCCAGCGGGGACGACAGCGACACGACACGCTCTTCGCCGAAGTGCCGCTCGAGTCGCTCGAGGAATTCCGAGTCGGCCGACTTGCGGACCTCGTCGAACGAGCCCAACTCCGTCAGCACGGGGTCACGGCGCATCAACAACGAGGACACGTTGCGGCGGACCGGGGAATAGCCGAGCTTGCTGGCGCTGAGGTTGCTGAACACGCGGACGGAGCGACTGAATGTCGCGACGACGTCGGGGTCTTTGAGCAGTGGCGCGAGCTGGCGTTCGACCCGCTCGGGGTGAGACCAGTCATCGGAGTCCTGGAACCCGATGAACTCGCCCCTGGCGACCGAGATCGCATAGTTGCGGATCTTGTAGGTCCCGCCGTTCTCCTGCATGCGGTGCAGCTCGAAGCGGTCGTCAAGGGCCACCGCTTCCTCGATCATCGGCTGGTACTCGTCCGGTGAGCAGTCGTCGACCACGAGTACCTGCAGGTGCGGCCAGGTCTGATCACGCAGGGAGCGCAGTGCCGTGACCAAGCTTTGGTCGGGTTTGAACACCGACATGACGATGGTGACGAGCGGACCCGTTGCGTCACTCGTCGTCTGAGCGCCCGCTGGCACAACTCGGTCGAACAGGGTGCCCGGTTCCGACGACAGCGCGATGGGCGTCAATCCGGCGTCGGCGAAGATGTCATTGAACCGGCGAAGCCAGTCGTCGGCGGATCCCCGTCCGTGGTCGGGGTGCAACAGCTCGGTGTCCAACATCCAACGCGTCTCGTCAGATGCCACGAGATGAGGAAGTATGCGCTCGACGTAGTCGAAGCGGCCCGTCGCCAAGTTGGTCTGCGCATCAAGGCGATCGGTGTCTCCGGGAAGGCCTTGTCCCAAAGCAAGTGGTCGACCGGCGCGGAGGATGCGCACGGCCTGCCACAGGTCTGCCGCCGCCTCGAGATCGAAACCAGGCCCAGGTCTCCCCGCCTGGGCACGGGCGAGGTAGGCCAGGGACGACAGGTCGATCGGTCCGACGACGTCCGCCCGGCCAGCCTCGACGATCTGGCGAGCTTCGTCGACCAGAGCTGGGTAGTCACTACGGCCGCCGCTGGCCATGAGTGCCAACAGAGTCATCGTCTGTGACGATCCGTAACGCATGGCCGAGTCCGCCACGAAGATGCTCCGCTTTTCGAGGTCTCGTGCGTGGTCCCGAATGTACTGGGGAACTGACGAGGTCATGAGATGCGGACACTCCAGGGTCGAACGGCTGGTGACGCAGCGCGCGCCAGCCACACCCTATCCGCTCAACTGAGCCAGTCCGGGCGCAGCGGCCAGTCGGCGTTGCCCATCTCGTCGGCCTTGACCGCAAGCACATGGTGAAGCTCGACCTCGTTCCGTTCGAACGCCAGCCGCGAGCCCGCCATGTAGATCCCCCACACCTTCGCGCGGCCGAGACTGACCTCCTCAAGCGCCTCGTCCCAGTGTTCGACGAGGTTGTCGCACCAGCCGTGCAAGGTCATCGCGTAGTGCTCGCGCAGGTTCTCCACGTGACGCACCTCGAGGCCGGCATCCTGAGCCGCCGTCGTGATGCGGCCAACTCCGGTGAGCTCACCGTCGGGAAACACGTACCGGTCGATGAACGCACCCGTCGACAACGTCTTGTTGTGCGGGCGGGTGATGCAGTGGTTGAGGATGCGGCCGCCGGTCTTGACGTGATCGCGCATGAACGTGAAGTACGACGCGTAGTTCTTGACGCCGATGTGCTCGGTCAGCCCGATTGAGCTGATGGCATCGAAGCCCGTCTCCGTGACATCGCGGTAGTCCATGAAGCGCACTTCGGCCAGATCCTCGAGTCCCTGCCGCTTGATCTCCTCCTGAGCCCAGGTCGCCTGCTCAAGGGACAGCGTCACGCCGAGCACCTTGACGCCGTAGTGCTTCGCAGCGTGGCGAACCATGCCGCCCCAGCCGCAGCCGACATCGAGCAGCCGCTGACCCGGCTGGAGGTTGAGCTTGCGGGCGACGAGGTCGTACTTCTCGTACTGCGCCTCCTCGAGGGTCGACTCGAGCGTCGGGAACACCGCACAGGTGTACGTCATCGACGGACCGAGCACGAGCTCGTAGAAGCGGTTGGAGACGTCGTAGTGGTGCTGGATCGCCACTGCGTCTCGCGTCTTGTTGTGCCGCAGCCCCTCCATCGCGCGGCGCCACTTGGGGAGGTGCTCCTCGGGCGGCGGAGGTGGGGGCTTGAGGTTGCCGAAGCCGAGACTCCGGATGATCTGGAGCATGTCGGCCGGCGACGGCATCTTGAACGCCAGCTGGCTCATCATCAGCACCATGGCGTCGTACGGATTGCCGGGATGGACGCCTTCGAGCTCGAGGTCGCCGGAGACGTACGCGCGGGCGAAGCCGAGGTCGCCCGGAGACGTCATCAGGTAGGCCAAGCCGCGTTCGTTGAGGAGGCGCAGCGTGATGGGTGCGTCCTCGGGTCCGCCGACGCTGCCGTCGAACGCCTCGAACCGGAACGGCAGACCGTCCTTCATCAACCTTCCGAGCGCATCGGCGATCGAGAGGCGTATGCCCACATCTGTTGTCATGAGTTCCTCACCGCTTTCTCGTACAGAGTGCTGAGTCGTCCGTCGGGGTCATAGCGACGACGGGCAGCGGCGAGAGTCTCGCCGCCGTACATCTGCTCGAAGGTGTCCTGGTCATAGAACGCCTCGGAGTACAGCGACTTGTGTCCGCCCATCCGCTGGACGGCTTCCTCGATGCGCCGGTTGACGGAGCCCGGCTCCGCATCGGCCGGAACCTCGACGGTGCCCCAGAAGCCCGCATTGACGTACGTTGCCCCGGGATCAAGCGGGTAAGCAGGCCAGGCGCGGGTGGTGCGCAGCGGGCACAGCCATACGGGACGCATGCCGACCTCGGCATCGAACCATTCGAGGAACTCCGGAAGCCGGTCGACCGGCACTTCGACGTCCTGGATGACGCGCTCGCGGCCGGGCACCTTCTTGATGCGGTCGATGAGTCGGCTGAGCCCGATCTTCTCGTCGAGTGCGACGAGCCGGTGGTAGACATCGCTGCGTCGCCAGCGTCGCGGCCAGATTCGGCGCAGCCAGCGGTTCTGCGCGCCGAACGCACCTGAGCACCAGAACCAGTCGGTGTCCCAGCGCCAGATGTACTGCTCCATCGTCATCGCGTCGGTCTCGCGCCGCTGGATTGACTTGTAGTAGATCTGCTGGCCCGTGTAGTCGCTGGGCCTGCGCTGCACGTCGTTCGTGAAGTTCGCGAGAGTCAGGTAGATCTCGTCGGGGCTGAACGCCGTGCCATCGAGGCCGTCGACCCGCACGCCCTCCCACTCGCCGCTGTCCGCAATGGCCTCGATCGTCTTGACCGCCGATGCGGCATCGGCCATCCGTACGTGGCGCAGGGCGGCGCGCGCGGGCACCTTCTCGAGCTTGATTCTGAGCCGTGTCGCGTAGCCGAGGCTGCCGTACGAATTGGGGAACGCGTCGAACAGGTCCGCGTGATCGTTGTCTGGAGTGGCCGTGATGATCTGGCCAGACCCGGTGAGGATGTCCATCTCGAGCACCGACTCGTGCGGTAACCCACTGCGGAACGACGTCGACTCGATGCCGAGGCCGGTCACGGCACCACCCAGGGTGATCGTCTTCAGCTGAGGCACGACGTACGGCATGAGTCCACGCGGCAGGGTCTCGGCGACCAGGTCCTCGTACGTGCACATGCCTTGGACGTCGGCCGTCAGTGAATTGATGTCGATCTCGATGACGCCGTCGAGGCCGCTGACGTCGAGGCCGCTGACCGAGGCATCGCGAGGGCGGAAGAGGTTGGAGGTTTTCTTCGCGAGGCGCACGCGATCACCGGCCGGGATGCGTCCGAATGATTCCCCGAGCCGGTCAACAGCGGTGTGATGCGCCTGCCAACCCCTCACAGGAGCAGATTACGACTGTTTGAGAAATCTCAAAGCGGCGGCATAGCCCTCGAGGCCCATGCCGACGACGACGGCAGCCGCGATATCGCTGAGGTAGGACTTGTGACGGAAGGTTTCGCGCGCGTAGACGTTGCTGAGATGCACCTCGACCAGCGGCCCGGCGAGCTGACTCGCGGCGTCGCGTACAGCCACAGAGGTGTGGGTCCAGGCGCCGGCGTTGAGGATCACGGATGCGCCCGAGTCGGCGGCATCGTGGAGCCAGCCGATCATCTCGGACTCGGTGTCGGTCTGGCGCACCTCGACCTCGAGCCCGGTCTCCTTGGCAACCTCCGCGCAGCGCGCGACCAGGTCGGCGTACGTTGCGGTGCCGTAGATGTCAGGCTCGCGTACGCCGAGACGACCGAGGTTGGGTCCGTTGAGGACGAGGACGTTCATGAACTCCCCAGCTGCCAGATCAATGCTTCGCCACCGTCTTCGGCAGCACTCAGATCGTACGCGGGTTCGTCCGTCAGACGCGCCTCATCGCCGCTGGTCAACTCGGTGTCATCGAGCACGATCGAACCCGCCGTGACGTGCACGAGGCTCCTTGGGCTGGCTGGGACGGTGATCGAGTCGCCCTTCGCGAGTCGAACGACGAACAGCTCAGCCGGTGCATGTACGCCGATCACCGGCGTCAGGCCCCTCGGTTCAACCTCGGCGTCGACGTACTCCGGCTCAGCGTCATACGACGACCGCAGCATCATCTG
>JAKFCR010000396.1:0-21606 GCA_036676545.1 Aeromicrobium sp.
GTGGAGCATAGGAGATTCGAACTCCTGACCTCTTCGATGCGAACGAAGCGCGCTACCAACTGCGCCAATGCCCCTACGGCGGGCAACTTTAGCACCGGGCGTGCGGACTGCTGCGGTCAGTGACCGACGGCGCGACGTTCTTCGTCCGCACCTTCGCGGCCGGGCATCTCAACGTCCTCGCCCTCGATGTGACCTGACGTCCAGGCACCTGCCGCGCCGAAGTCGATCGTGCGAACCGTACGTCCAGCGCGAGGCTTCGTTACGTACGTCGGCAGGGTGACCGGGAGCGGATCCCAGAGCGCTTCGCCTGTCGTGGACACGCTCGGAACGGCGATCACGATCTGGTCGTCGAGCGCATCTGTCTCGAGCGGTACGTCTTCCATCACGTGCTTGCGGCCCGGGTTGATGTCCTCGAACTGGCCCGAGACGGTGATCGTGTCCTCGGAGTCCGCAGCCGTCGAGCGAGTCGAACGACTGATGCCCAGCTCGGTGCGAACCTGCAGGCGGCAAGCCACGAGCCACGCGACGATCAGGACGACGGGCGCAGCGACCGCGTAGATCGGGATGACGCCGAAGCCTGCGACCCCACCGACGATGGCGGCAAGCGCGAGAAGAGTCAGCAGCGTGCGACGACGTCGGGCAGCAGCGACGCGAGCTGCTTTGCTGGAGATCTTGGGAGCTTCAGGCGTCGCCACGGCGGCCTCGATGACGGGCTCGCTCACGGTGAGCTCGGGTTCGGAGGCTGCCTTGGGGCGGTTGATGACGCGGCTCAGGAATCCAGAGGACTCGACCAACGCATTCTTGGTGGCTTCGTCGTAGCGGCGCAGGGCGAGCGGCACGAAGTACGCCGCCCACACGGCGACGACGAACGCGATGATCAACCCGCTGCTTGAACCCACGTGCAAAACGGTATGCGGTGAGCGCTCCCGAACGGGGCAGCCGTGGCCGTGTGTCGGCTGAGAACTTGTGTGACTGGTGTGACTCAGGCTGGCGGGGTGGGTCCCAATCGTGAAACGACGCCATCCCGGGCGTCCTCGGCCAGCACCTGGAAGACCCTATGGTCGCGCCACGAGCCGGCAATGTGCAGGAACCTGGGAGCCAATCCGATCTCGGTGAACCCGAGCTTTTCGACGATTCGCAGGCTGGCGGCGTTCTCCGGACGGATGGCGATCTCGACCCGGTGGAGACCCGTCGTGGTCAGCAGATGATCCGTGACCAGCGCGACTGCGGTGGGAGTGATCGAGCGGCCCGCATGTGACTTGGCCACCCAGTAGCCCATGCTCGCCCAGCGCGCAGAGCCCCAAGTGATGCCGTTGACCGTCAGCATCCCGACCATCTCGTCATTCCAGGTGACGGCAAATGGCATGGCGTGTCCTTGGCGTGCCCGACGTCGCAGGGTGCCAACCATCCCGACGTACGAGGTGGCGGGTTGCCCGGCCTCGCGCGGCAGAGTCGCCTCCCACGGGCCGAGCCACTCAGCGTTCTCGGCTCGCAACCGCGCCCAGGTACGAGCATCCCGGCGACGCAGGGGCCGTACGCCCACCGCGCCATGCTTCAAAACGACTGGCCAACCCGGAGTCAAGCTAGTAGGGCCGATCCAGAACCAGAGTGCGCACCGTGTCGCCTAGGTTGAGGGCAGTCTGGTCCTCCCCGACGATGATCAGCGCATTGGCTTGCGCCAGCGATCCGGCCCGGTGCGAGCCGTTACCGGCGATCGGAGTGACCTTCGCGCCACGGTGGGTGACCTCGAAGACGCCGCGAACGTACTGGCGAAGTCCGGGTGGCGACTCGAGGTCGGACGCGAGCACCGCGTGGACCATCGGGCGTCGGTAGGGAGTGCGACCCATCATCCGGCGGATTGCCGGGAGTACGAACACCTCGAACGAGACGTACGCCGACACCGAGTTGCCGGGCAGGGTGATGATCGGGGTCTGCTCGTCGAACACGCGACCAAAGCCTTGAGGCATGCCCGGCTGCATGGCGACATCTACGAAGTCGACCGTGCCGAGCGCCGACAGGGTCTCCCGTACGACATCGTGCTCACTCTTGCCGATGCCGCCGCTCGTCACGACCAGGTCAGCGCGTACGAGCTGCTCGGAAAGGACCCGGCGGAACGCCTTGGGGTTGTCATCGACCGCCCCGACTCGGTAGCAAATTGCACCGGCGGCACGCACGGCGGCGGCAAGCATGTAGCTGTTGCCGTCGTTGATCGAGTCGTAGTCGAGGTGGGTGCCCGGCTCGCGAAGCTCGCTGCCGGTTGAGATGACGACGACGCGGGGGCGCGGACGCGCCTTGACGCGCGGCGAACCGAGCGCGGCCAGCAGGCCGATCTCGCGTGGTCCAAGGACCGCGCCTTCTTCGAGGACACGGTCGCCTTCTTTGACGTCGCTGCCCTGGCGACGGATGAAGTCGCCCGGAGTAGTCGGTGCATGGATCTCGACCCGGGCGTTGCCGTGATCGGTCTGCCCGTTCGGGATGACCGCGTCGGCGCCGCGTGGGATCGGCGCACCAGTCATGATCTTGACCGCGGTACCGGCGCTGATGGCGAACGGCTTGGCGGATCCAGCTGCAATCTCACCCACGACGGGAAGCACGACGGGCGTCTCGCGACTCGCACCGACCACGTCGACGGCTCGTACGGCATATCCGTCGGTCGCGGAGTTGTCGAAGCGCGGAAGGTTCGACGGGCTGACAAAGCCTTCGAGCAGCGGCAACCCGAGCGACTCGACCAGTGGCTGGTCATAGGCGCCGAGCGGACCGATGCCGCGCAGGACCTTCTCGAGATGCTCCTCGACCGTCAGCAGGCCTTCGCGGATGCTGGCCGGTCGGGCTCGTCCCGTGTCCACACGATTGGAAGGTGCAGCCGGTTCAGGTGCTTCAGGCTTTGGCTCCACGGGCGCCCCGCCACTGCGGGCGAGGTCGGCGGCCGTCGGTGGCAAGCCACCCAGGGTCGGGGTCGGCTCTGGCACCGGTTCGGGTTCCGGCTTTGGCTCTTCGGCAACAGCCTCGGGGGTTTCCTCGGGCGGAAGCTCCTCATCCGGTGGCGGCTCATCGGGGATGGGTACGTCAGCAGGGGGCACATACGTCGACACCTGTTCGGTGCGCTCGATGTCGTTCGGCTCATCCTCTTCAGGCTCTACCTCATGAGGGGACTCGTCCGCATGAGGGGGAGGGTCCAACGGAAGCATGTTCTGCTCCGACCCACCTTCGGTCTCCTCTGGGGACATGCGGTCAGCCTAACCGTCACCGAGGCGTGTGGACGGAGCGACAGTCTCGGGCACGCCGGTGTCCTCAAGAGCCACATCACCGCTCACGGCGACACCAGGGCCGAATGTCCAGTCGCCGCGGACCGTCAGTGAGCGAGCGTCAACCAGCGATGGTGGCTCGGGCAGACGCTGATCGAAGTCCGTGATGTTCGCGTAGAACCGCCGATCGAGATCGACCAAGGGAGCCTCCCCTGCTGCGTCCCGTGAGGTCCGCAATCGGTAGTCGTCGCCGAGCTCGTACACATCGGACTGCAGCACCAGCAGGTCGTTGGTCGTCTTGACGGGCAGGAAGCGAGAGCGGTCCACCTCGATCGCGGTGGCTCCGTCGAACACCTCGACGGCGGCACCCATCGCGCACTCGATCTGGATGACCTTGGGCGACGAAGGGTCGGTCGGGTCGACCGTCTTCTCGTTGCGGATCAGCGGCAACCCGAGGATGCCGTTGCGCTCGGCGAGCGTCGTGCGTACGACCTCAAGGTCGAGCCACAAGTTGTTGGTGTGGAAGTAGGCGTGCCGCTTCGGGTCATCGGCCAGCGCGACATCGTCAGCCGCGATCTGCGCGGTGTCACGCAGCACGAGTCGTCCATCGCTCTTGCGTACGACGATGTGCCCACCCTTGATGTCAGCCGGTGTACGTCGGCACACCTCAGCGGCATACGGCGCTCCTGATGCCGCGAACCACGCCATCATCGCGGGATCGGGCGCTGCTCCCAGGTTGTCGGCGTTCGAGACCGTCGCGTAGCGGAAGCCGCGATCGATCAGGGCATCGAGAATGCCCGACACCTCGAGCGCGGTGTAGAGGTCACCGTGGCCCGGAGGACACCACTCAAGACTCGGATCGGCAGGCCAGTCGACCGGGGTGAGATCGTCGGCGCGGAGCTTGGGCTCACGGTTCTGCAGGAAGTCGATTGGCAGACCATCGACTGCAAGGTCGTCGTATGAAGCCAGCGCTCCCAGAGTGTCTTCGCGGGTGCGGAAGCTGTTCATGAACAGCAGCGGCACCGGCGCGCCGAGTGATGCCCGTAGCGATTGAACCTGTCCGACGATGACGTCCAGGAAGGTCAGATCGTCGTGAGCACGCAAGAGGGTCTTTGCCCGGTCGAGCCCCATACCGGTGCCGAGCCCGCCATTCAGCTTGATGACGGCGGTGACCGAGGCGGCAGCTCGGCTGGCTTCCTCGTCGTGCGCGATCTCGCTCGCGTGGGAAATATCGACGAGCGGGTCGACGTCCGACTCACGGATCAGACCCGTCGCACCGCCCTCCAGCTGGGCGTAGAAGTCAGAGAACACATCGATCGCATGTTGTGGCACGTCGGCGTCGGCCATGCGTCGCTGTGCCTGCTCCAGTCCGCTCATCGCGTCAAAGGGTAGCGTTCGCCGCGTGACAAAGGACGAGTTGCGTGCGGACCTCCTGCGGCGTCGACGGGAGATGGGTGACGACGTACGCGCCGAGGCTGCCGAGGCCATCGCGCTGCACCTGCTCGTCGCGCCAATCATCTCGTCCGCTCGCCGGGTTGCCTGCTATGTGTCCATGGCGACCGAGCCCGGCACCGCTCCCCTGATCGAGGGGCTGCTGGCTCGTCACATCGAGGTGATCGTGCCGCTCAGTTTGGCCGACGGAACACTCGACTGGGCCGCGTATGACCCTGCGGCGACAACCACCGTCACGCCATTCGGCATTGCCGAGCCAGACGGCCCACCGCTCGGTTCGGCGGCAATCGAGGACTGTGCGCTGATCATCGTCCCGGCGCTCGCCGTGGACCACACCGGCATCCGGCTGGGTCGTGGTGCTGGCTTCTACGACCGCGCGCTCGCCCACACGACCCGGCCGACGTGCGCCGTGGTGTTCACCCACGAGCTGCTCGAGTCGGTGCCCCACGAGCCGCACGACGTACCGGTCAGCATGGCCGTTACCCCGAATGGGATCTTCCACGTCCCTGAATAGGGATGCCTCTAAGAAGCCGGGCGGGACGCGAGGTCTGGCTTGATCCAGTAGTTGATCGAGACGATCTCGACATCCCGGCCAGGCCGCGGTGCGTGGATCATCTGCCCACTGCCGAGGTACATCGCCACGTGATAGATCGACTTCGCGCCACCGTCGCTCCAATAGAGCAGGTCTCCGCGGACGATCTTGCTGACTGGCACCGCCTTGGTGCTCGTGTACTGGGCGCCCGCGTAGTGAGAGAGCGAGACTCCCGCTGCTCCCCAGGCGCGCATCGTCAGGCCCGAGCAGTCCCACGAGCTTGGTCCGGCGGCACCCCACTCGTATGGTTCGCCGAGCTGGGCCTTGGCGAACCCGATGGCCTTCTCAACCTTGCTGCTCGAGGGCGGCGGTGGGTTGGGCGGAGGCGGCGGGGGTGCTGTCGTACGCGTGGGGGTCGGAGTGGGCTTGGGATCGGGCCCCGGCTGTGGCGGAGTGCTGGGGCCGGACTGATCGAGCTGCTCATCGATCTCGTCCTGAGCCTCGGTGACCTCATCGACCGTTGTGCCACTGGCTTCGGCAAGCTGTGCGAGCAACCTGTGGCGTTCTCGCGTGGCGGTCGACGCCGCACGCTCAGCCTTGGCAATGGCTTGCTCGATCTGCGCCTTGGCCGCCTCGTGCTCGGCGGTCGCCTTGTTCTGCGCATCGAGTGCGTCCTGCGCCTCCCGAGCTGCCGAATCGAGCACCACCCTGCGCGCGGTGAGCATGGCGATCTTGGCCACCGTTGCCTCGTTCGTGCTGGCGTATGCCGACGAGCGCTCCAACAGCTGCTGCGGACCAGAGCTGCTGAACAACGCCGACAGCTTCGAGACAGAAGAACCCGACTGCAGCTGCTCGACGGTCATGGCGGCGACCACGGCCTCCTGCGCATGGAGCTTCTTGCGTGCGCTCGAGACCTCGGCTCGATGGCGGGTCACGGCCTTTTTGGCCGCCGCAAGCTCGTACTTCGCGCCGTTGAGTCGCTCGGACGCCGCAGCTGATCGGGCATACAGATCGTTGAGCTGTTGGCGTGACTCGACCAGCTGGACCTGGAGCTCACTCACCGTCGGCTTGTCCGCACGCGCGCTCGTCGTACTCGCGAGTGCGAGGACGACAGCCACGGCGAGACCCGTCATAAGACGGCTGCGCCATGCGAGGGGGAAGGCACGCATGGGCTCAACGGTAAACCCGCTGTGCCGTTTTAGGAACTAGACGGATTGCGGTACTAGACCGTCAGCCTCGGGGCACGCTGGGCTTCATCGTGAGGGTGTCTTCCGTGGCACTCTTGACAGCCTTCGCCGAGAACGCCCACGGGAGGGTCTTGCCCTCGGCCCACAACGGCGCCTGGTCGAGATAGTGCTCCTGGAACGCGTGACCGGAGTTGCCCGTCAGCTGGATCCAGCGCGAACGGTCGAGGTTGTCGAGGTCGACCACCATGCGCATCGACGGCACTGCCGTGACGTCATAGCCCTCGGTCGCGTCCCAGGCGGTTGCGTTGACAAGACCGCCGCCACCGGCGACGTTGAACGGCCCGCGGTTGAACAAAGCCTCGATGACTCCGATGCCCGAGTCGCCCAGAGTCGGGTTGACGAGCCCGAGCTGGTGCAGCCTGCCCCAGCTCCACTCGCTGGTGTGGCGGGACTGCAACATGGTCATCTCATCGCGCGCGAGCCGCATTGCCTCAGCGAGGATGTCGTCGCGCGACTCGACAAGACCATCGGTCGTCACGTCGTCCCACCACTCGCTGCGGGGCTTGTCGAGGATCGAGCCCACGACGGTGAACCAGCGCTCTCCGCCTTCGGGTCCCTGACCCTTGGGCAGCTCATCGTCGAATGTGAGCTTGAGCAGGTTGCGCCACACGACGTTGAAGTACGCGGCCGCGGCCGAGTCGGCAGTCTGCTTGTAGTCCCACTTCTCGAGCGTTGCCTGGCCCTGGCGGTAGTAGCGGCCATCGAGCTCCACATCGAGAAGCAGAGGCACGAGCTGCTCGGCGTTCGGGCTGTACGAGTCCATCTGCATCGTGGTCATGTCCGAGACCGACAGTTCATCCTTGGCCTCGATCAGCTCACGGATGCGCTGCGAGCGATAGCCATCAGCAGTGTCGGCGCCCAGCTCGAGCGGGTACTGGTCGCCGATGACCTTGTTGTTGGCCGTGACGATGAAACCCTCGTCCGGGTTGTAGACACTCGGCAGCGCTTCGAACGGGATCGTGTCGATCCACTCGTGCTCCCCCGTCCAGCCGGGTACGGGCCAGCGTCCATCGCCCTGCTCCCGGATCGGGATGACGCCCGGAGCCTGGTAGCCGATGTTGCCGTCGACGTCTGCATACACAAGGTTCTGCGACGGGACCGTGAACAGCTTGGCGGCAGCGCGGAAGTCGTCCCAGTTCTGTGCCGTGTCCAGCGCGAACACTGCCTTGATCGTCGGCCGGGGCGTCAGCGCGGTCCAGCGCAGCGCCACCTCGTACGAGCTCTCGGGCACGCCCTTGGTCTTGCTGGTGCCGACATCCTTGATGTCGTCGTCGTCGAGGTCCGAGAGGATCGGCCCGTGCCTGGTCGAACGCACGGTGATGTGCTCGGCCTTGCCTCCGGCGACCTTGAACGTCTCGCGACGGGTCTCGATCGGCAGTTTCTTGCCCTTGTACTCGTACGTGTCGCCGCTGACCTTCTCGAGGTAGAGATCGGCCACGTCGGCGTACATCGTGGTCACGCCCCAGGCGACGCGCTTGTTGTGGCCCACGACGACTCCGGGCATACCCGAGAACGAGAAGCCGGCAACGTCGTACGGGCATTCCTTGCTAACGGTGCGGCAGTGCAGACCGACCTGGTACCAAATTCCCGGCATGGACGGCGCGAGGTGCGGATCATTGGCGAGGATCGGCTTGCCGGTCGCCGAGTGGTCGCCGTCGACGACCCACGAGTTGGAGCCGATGCCGTCGCCGACGCCCAACAGCGCGGGCAGCGCGTCGGCACCATCCTGGGCTGACTTGAGCGAGGCAACTGCCGAACGAGCGAGGCCCGGCGATGGGCAGTCGGGAGCGATCAGAGTCACCGGGGCAGGAGTGTCATCGCATTCGTCCTGGCTGAACGTTCCGGCGTACACGTTCGCCCCTTCGCCGACGATCGTGTCGTGGTCCTTGGGGTAGTCGGGGTAGAGCTCCTCGACCCGCCGCGGTGTGAGGTTCTTGGTCGACAGGGCACGAGTGATCTCGTCGCTCATGTTGCTGCGCAGGTCCCAGGCCATCGCCTTGACCCAAGCCAGCGAGTCGGCCGGAGTCCAGGCGGCCGGTCGGTAGTCCGGCCCGGTGATCCCGAGAATCGAGTACTCGAGTGAAAGCTCCGAGCCCGACTTGTCGTTGATGTACGAATTGACCCCGCGGCTGTACGCCTCGACGAGCGTCTTGGTCTCGGGGTCGAGAAGCTCGACTTCCTTCTCAGCGACGCGGCGCCAGCCGAGCGTGCGTACGTACTTGTCGGTGTCGAGAGCGCCGTCACCGACGAGCTCGGCCAGACGTCCAGACGTGACGTGTCGGCGGAAGTCCATCTCGAAGAAGCGGTCCTGCGCATGCACGTAGCCCTGCGCGAAGAACAAGTCCTCGGAGTTGTCGGCATAGATCTGCGGTATGCCCTTGTCGTCGCGCTGGACCGTTACCTCGCTGCGCAGAGCATTGACCCGGACCTCGCCCGAAGTGTCCGGAAAAGACTTGCGGACTGTGACGAACGCAAACACCGACCCGGCGATCAGAACTGCTGAAAGGAGAAAGGCCAGGACGATCAGGAAGCGACGCACCGGGCCATTGTGCCTTGCCCTGGTGTCGCCTTGGATCACCCCTGCGCGCTGCTCCGGATCTCACCGACGAGCTCTTCGAGCACGTCCTCGAGCATGATCACGCCGAGCACATTGCCGCTTTCGTCTGCAACGCGAGCCATGTGAGAGCCACGCGATTGCATCGTCCGAAGGGCCTCGTACAAGCCCGATCCGGCCACGACAGTGGCGAGCGGACGCACCCATTTGTCGGCGATCGGCTCGAGCCGCGATGCCTCGTCCGTCTCAAGGACGTCCTTGATGTGGAGGTAGCCGGTGATGTCGCCCTCGGCGTCCGACACGGGGAACCGGGAAAAGCCCGTCTCAGCGCATGCCTTCTCGATGTCGACCGGTGTGGCGCTCGGCTTGATCGTCACGAGTCCGTCTCGCGGGAGCAGCACCTGGTCGATCGTGCCGTGCGAGAACTCCAGTGCTCCGGAAACCAGCCCGTACTCATGGGCGTCGAGCAGTCCTTCGCGGCGTGACTCCTCGACCAGGCCGGCCACCTCGTCGTGCGTGAAGGTCGAGGCGACTTCACTCTTGGACTCGACTCGCAGCGCCCGGATGATCAGGTCGGCAGCACCGTTGAGGACCACGACGAACGGCTTCAGGATCGCCACGACGGCGAGCATGAACGGTCCAAGGACGAGTGCCGCCCGCTCGGGCCCCACGAGGGCGAGGTTCTTGGGCACCATCTCGCCTAGCACCACGTGCAGGAACACGACGATCGTCATGGCGATGACGAACGAGATCGGATGAACCAAGCCGTGCGGCACGTTCAGGCCCTCGAACGCCGGCTCGAGCAGGTGTGCAATCGCAGGCTCGCCCACAGCGCCGAGGCCGAGCGAGCAGATCGTGATGCCGAGCTGGGCCGCGGCGATCACCAGCGTGAGGCTCTCGATGGCTCGTAGCGCCATCTGCGCGGCGGCGGAACCGGCCTGAACGCGTGGCTCGAGCTGCGTACGGCGGGCGGAGATCAACGCAAATTCTGCGCCGACGAACAACGCGTTGAGCGCCAGCAGCACCACCGTGAGCGCGATCGCGAGTCCGGGGTTCATGACAGCTCCACCTCGGACTCCGCGGTGAGCGACACCCGGTCGATGCGACGACCTTCCATACGGTCTACCCGCAGCGTGACCCTGAGCTGCTCGGACTCCTCGTCCTCTTCGCCACGGCGTTCCAGATGGAGTACGACCTCGTCGCCACGTTGGGCAATACGTCCGAGCTCCACATGGATGAGCCCGGCGATGGTCTCGTAGTCCTCACCCTCTGGAAGCGCGATGTCGGTCTGCTCCTCAACCTCGTCGGGTCGAAGGAGGCCGGACAGCGACCAGGTGCCGTCCCGGCGGTGGCGGCTACGAGCCGACAAACGGTCGTGCTCGTCGGCGATGTCACCGACGATCTCCTCGACCAGGTCCTCAAGGGTGACGACACCGTCGGTGCCGCCGTACTCGTCGACGACGACGGCCATCTGCATGCCCTGCTCGCGCAGCAGAGTCAGCAGCGGATCGAGCTCGATGCTGTCGGGAACGGTCGTGGCGGGGTCGGCAAGGTCGGCAACACGTACGTTGCGGCGACGGTCCGGCTCCACGCTGACGGCCTGCTTGACGTGCACGATGCCGAGGATGTCGTCAGGACTTCGGCCGATCACGGGGAACCGCGAGTGGCCAGTCTGCCGAGCCGCATCGATGACATCGAGCGCCGAGTCCTTGCCCTCCAGGAAGTGCACCCGCACCCGAGGCGTACGTACGTCGGCGGCGGTCCGGTCACCGAACGCGATGCTGCGAGCGACGAGATCTGCCGTCTCGTCGTCGATTGCGCCCTGTTGCGCCGACCGGAGCACGAGGGATCGCAGCTCAAGCGGCGATCGGGCGGATCGGAGCTCCTCTTGCGGCTCGACACCCACCGATCGCAGGATGCCGTTGGCGACCTTGTTGAGTCCACGGATCGGCCACAACATCGCGCGGGTGAAGGAGCGCTGGAACCACTGCGTACGAGCGGCAACCTGTTGCGGAATGGCGATGGCCAGCTTCTTGGGCACCAGCTCGCCCAGCAGCATCGTGACAATGGTGCTGAGGGTCAGCGCCACGGCGTACGAGATACCGCGCAGCGCGCCACCTGTGAGTCCCAGCGCTTCGAGCGGATCGTGCAGGAGCTTGCCGAGCGCGGGCTCGGCCAGGAAGCCGATCGCGAGGTTCGTGATGGTGATGCCCAACTGCGCACCGCTGAGCTGGGTCGAGAGCGTGCGCAGCGCTGCGAGCGTGCCCTTGGACCTCTTGTCGCCCGCCTCGGCCGCACGTTCGATGGTTGCCCGGTCGACGGTGACGAGCGAGTACTCGGCAGCACCGAAGACGCCACAGCTCAGGACGAGCAGCAAGGACAGGGCCAGTAGGAGCCACTCAGTCAACGCGGCGCTCCAGGACTGCGCTCCAAATGCGGGGTCACGATGCGGCAACTGTACCCTTGGTACGCAGTCCAGACTCAGGAGCAGGCCGTGCCGACCTACCAATATCAGTGCACCGATTGCGGTGAACCGCTGGAGATCCAGCAGAGCTTCACCGACGATGCGCTGACCGAATGCCCCGCGTGCGGCGGTCGCCTGCGCAAGGTCTTCAACGCTGTCGGCGTTGTGTTCAAGGGCTCGGGCTTCTACGTCAACGACAGCAAGTCGAAGTCGAGCTCGACCTCCACCGCGTCGACGTCGCCTGACAAGTCCGCCGCGAAGTCCTCCAGCGACTCGTCGACGACCACGACGAAGGCCGCTCCGGCCAAGAAGACTGGCTCCGACTCAGCCGCCTGAGCCATCCTTCGGCTCGCGCAGGCGCTCGCCTCACGGCGCTTCGCGCCTAGGATCTGGTCCGACGCTTCGCGTGTTGCGACGCTGTGGATCGTCGGCTGCGACACCGTCGCGATCTTTCTAGAGTCCGGCGATGGACTCCATCCGCCGATTCGTCTTCCTCCACCACCGTCTGATCGCCGCGATCTGCGCTGGTCTCGCGGTACTTGCCGGACTGAGCGCCCTGCGCCAGACACCCGACGGCGTACGCGTCGTGATCGCTCGGCACGACCTGGCCAGCGGTCAGGTTGTCGAGAAGGAGGACTTACGTGTTGCCACACTGGCGGCAGCGCCGGACCACGCGCTGACCACCTCCAGCGCGATCGGTCGCCGCGTCGCTGGACCGATGCGTGCCGGTGAGCCGTTCACGGACTATCGCGTGCTCCAGCCCGGTGCACTCGACGCATATGGAGAAGGAGCCGTGCTCACCAGCGTTTCGATCCCTGATCCTGATGGCTTGACTGGCGTGCAGGTCGGTGACCGGATCGACGTCATAGCTGTCGATCCGCATGGTGAGTCCAAGGCCGAGGTGGTGGCGCGCAACGTCGAAGTCGTGACGATTCCGTCGGTCGAAGACAGCGATGCTCTCGCGCTCGGAATCGTCACGACCGAGAGGGTCGCACTCGACCTGGCGTCGGCGGGACTCGAGTCGCGGTTCACCGTGATGCAGTCGTCATGAGCGATGGCTAGGGTCGGAGCATGATCAAAGAATTCAAGAACTTCCTCATGCGCGGCAACGTCATCGACCTTGCAGTCGGCATTGCGATCGGCGTGGCGTTCACGACTCTCGTCGCCTCGTTCGGTACCAACTTCATCAATCCGATCCTCGCGGCCATCGGCGGCAACAACGCCGAGGGGTTCGGCTTCACCATCACCGACAACCCAAAGACCTTGGTCGACATCGGTGGCATCCTCAACGCCCTGATCGTGTTCGTCGTGACGATGGCCGTGATCTACTTCGCGATCGTCGTGCCGATGCAGAAGCTGCAAGCGCTGCGCAAGCGCGGTGTAGAGCCCGCGCCTGAGGACGTTCCCGAGGACATCGCACTGCTGCGCGAGATCCGGGATTCGCTCAAGGCCCGCTAGTCACGGACCAGCCCGGCGCGCTCTGCGTCAGCAACGATGATGCGCGTCGGGCCAGACACCAGCTGGGTGGCCGAGAGCCCGAACATGGCGCGGAAGGTGTCACTGAAATGGCTTGGCGAGGCGAAGCCGGCATCAGTCGAGGCCGTGGTGAGGTCGGCACCGCGGCTGACCGCATCCGCTGCGCGGCACATCTTGGCCCACAGCCGGTAGCGACGAAAGCTCGTACGGGCGTGCCGAGCAAACAGGCGTAGGAACTGCGACGACGAGAGATTGACCGCAGCCGCAATGTCCTTCGCGTTCTCGTTGGGTCGAGACCGGAGGAGGTGCATTGCCGTGCGAATCCGCTCGTCCATCGCGCCCGTTTCGACTGCCCCATCGAGGTATCGCCACAGCGTCTCTGGATCTGGATCGGAGACGTCTTGCCAGGCCGAGATCAACGAGGACTCGTCCCGATGCTCGTACGAAATAGTGGTGGTGTGCCCCAGCATCTGGTCGCGCACCCTCTCGAAACTGACGGCACTCGGGTCGATGTAGAAGAACACCATCCGCCCGTCGGCGACGACCTGATGAGCCGTCCGAGCGGGAATGAGCGCGCTGCGCACGCTGCGCTCCTCTCCCCCTGATCGCACAAGGAAGGCTGAGTCGATGCCGAGCGCGAAGCAGTGAACCGATCCTGAGTGAACACCCAGTTGCAGCGACGGCCCGCAATACGTTGCGTGCCCAGACCACAACCACACCGTCGCCTGAGTGTCATCGCAGCACGTTTCTGGAAGCGGGGTGCCCGACATGGGAGCGATGATCTCACGGTCGGAACACACAAGAGGAGCACCATGGACAGCCTGATCATCGCCAGCATCGCCGTGTTCTTCTTGGCGATGGGTCTATACGCGCTGGCCGCACCTGCTGCGCTGGCTTCCCCATTTCACCTGACGGTGGCGAGTCCCGAGGCTCGATCGGAGGTGCGCGCTGTCTACGGCGGATTCGGCATCGCGATGGCCGGCGTCCTGGGTGCGGCAGCACTCGATCTCGGCGACATCCGTACTGGCGTTGCGACGACCGTTGGCTTCGCTCTCATCGGCATGGCTGCGGGTCGGGTCGTGTCGCGCCTGGTCGACACATCAGTGAGCTTCTACCCGATCTGGTTCTACTTCGGCGTCGAGCTGGCAGGCGGCGGCCTCCTGCTCCTGGCCGCCTGAGGGATCACCCGTGATGCGGCGGGACGTCCCTGAGGTAGTCCTCGTCGGACGTTGGGGCAGAACGCTCGCCCCAGCCTTCGTCGGTGTCGTCGGAGGCGGTGTCGGGGATGAGTTCTCCGAGCAGCTCGGCGGCACGGCGACGGCGCGCTGCCTCTTCTTCGGTCAGCTCGGGCTCAGACTCGGGCGAGGGCATCGAACCAGTCCGGAGTCAGCTTGGGGTAGGTCGGGTGCCAGCCCGTACGGTCGCTGAACAGCTGTGAGCTGATGCGCTGCGATCGGGTGAGGATCTCGAGCTTGTCGGATCCGAGGCGTTCGACCCACTTCGGCAGGAAGTGGCCCTGCTTCTGGCCGCCGGCCTGAGCGATCGTGTCGACGTAGTCGCCTCGCTGAACAGGCTCCGCACCCACGTTGTAGATGCCGCCAGGAGCGGACAGGGCGTGTACGACGGCAGATCCGACGTCAGCGGGATGGATGACGTGCATCCAGGAAGTCTTTGCGCCCATGCCGATCGCCTTGCCAGCACGAGCTCGGCGGAACATCCAGGCGGTGTTGCGGTCATCGCCGGTGACGAGACCGAAGCGCAGGCTGACGGACGTACCGCCCTTCTCGGCGAACCGGGCCATACGGTGCTCAGCGACCACAACAGGTTCGGTCGCGCCGGTGAGGTCGATCGGGCTGTGCTCGTCGATCCATTCGTCGCCGTTGTCTGCATAGATGAAGCTGAGGCTCTGCTGGACGATGCGTTCGACGCCTGCCTCACGTGCCGCGATCGCGACGACCTTGGAGCCGACGACGCGGATGCGTTCGACCTCCTTGAGTGAGCCCGGACGCAGCGCGGCGATGCCGACCGGCACCTTGGTGGCCAGATTGGCTACGGCATCGCACCCGCGCATTCCAGCGACGAGGGCATTGGCGTCATAGATGTCACCGAGACAGGGCTCGGCGCCGGCAGCTGAGATCTGGGCAGCCGATTCGGCTGTGCGGGCAAGACCGATGACAGTGTGTCCCGCTTGGTGCAACGCGTCGATGGACGATCGGCCCATCACTCCGCTTGCACCCGTGAGGAAGACCTTCACGTCACTCCTTTGAGTGGTTGGCGCCTCCGGACCGGCGGTGGTGCCACCTGCCCGAATGGTTACGGAATGATAACAATGCCCGCAATAGCCGTCATCTGGTGCGAGTTTCAGCCTTCGACGAGCGGCGTGACGTCGGCGATCGAGTCGAACACGTGGGTCGGCCTGAACGGGAACCGTTCGACCGCCCCGGCAGCCGTCGATCCCGTGAGCACGAGGATCGTTCGGAGCCCAGCTTCAAGTCCCGACAGCACGTCGGTGTCCATCCGATCGCCGATCATCACGGTCGTCTCGGAGTGCGCCTCGATCTGGTTGAGGGCGCTGCGCATCATCAACGGGTTGGGCTTGCCGACGAAGTATGGATCGACGCCGGTCGCCTTGGTGATGAGGGCTGCCACCGATCCGGTCGCAGGAAGCGAGCCTTGCGGCGATGGTCCGGTCGCATCCGGGTTGGTCGCGATGAAGCGCGCGCCGTTCTCGATGAGCTGGATCGCCCGGGTGATGGCTTCGAACGAGTAGGTACGCGTCTCGCCGAGCACGACGTACTCGGGATCCTGGCTCGTCATGACGTAGCCGACGTTGTGCAGCGCTGTCGTCATACCGGCCTCGCCGATGACGTACGCGGTGCCCTCGGGACGCTGCTCGCTGAGGAACTTCGCAGTTGCGAGGGCGGAGGTCCAGATCGCCTCTTCGGGGACATCGATGCCCGCGCGGCGCAGCCGGGCGCACAGGTCGCGCGGCGTGAAGATCGAGTTGTTGGTCAACACGAGGAACTTGCGTCCACTCTGCTTCAGCCGCTCGATGAACTCCGGCGCACCGGGGATTGCCTTCTCCTCGTGGACGAGCACACCGTCCATGTCGGTGAGCCAGGACTCGATGGGCTTCGTCATACCCCTATTGTCCACCCCCGGCCGGGGTTCGATGAAATCGTGACTACTCGATAACCTGACTCAGCGCCCTCGTAGCTCAGTTGGATAGAGCGACCGCCTCCTAAGCGGTAGGTCACAGGTTCGATTCCTGTCGAGGGCACCAAATTCTGAGAGGTCAGAGCCAAATTCCGTCGGACTACAGCCAATAGTCACAACGGACTAACTTCAGGCTCGTCCATTCGTGGCCGTAACCATCTGCGTATCACCGAGTTATCCCCCGTAGATGCAGTGTGCAATCACTTATTCACTCCCACCACGCACGGATCTCGGAGAGAGTGTCGACCCTAGGAGTTCACAATGAGCAAGTTTCTTGAGTTCTACATCGCGCTGACCACCCCGCAGAAGAAGGACGAACGTGGCGCAACCGCCACCGAGTACGGCCTGCTGGTCGCCTTCATCGCGCTGGCCATCATCGTCGGCGTCACCGCCTTCGGTACGGCGCTGAACGACTTCTTCAATGCCATTGCCAACACCGTTGACGGTTGGGTCTGATCCCTTCCGCTTTTAGCGGCACTCCTGGTGCCGCTTAGGCAGTGACTGCGGCTGCCGAGGAGCGGGTGAAGATCACCACCCTTCACCCGCTCCTCGAGCGCCCAGATCTTTCTTCATCAACATGCGCACCACTCCCAGACCCCAAACGAGGGTGACTGCGTCCATATCTGGAGGTTCACATGGCACGTGGAAAGCTCGACCTCAACACCCCGACGCCGAAGGATGAACGCGGCGCAACCGCCACCGAGTACGGCCTGCTGGTCGCCTTCATCGCCTTGGCCATCGTCGTCGGCGTGACTGCGTTCGGCACGGCTCTGAACGACTTCTTCAACGCCTTGGCCAACACCGTGGACGGATTGATCTGACCTCGTCAGACCACACATGATCACCGTGCTGACCAGCCGCCGCAGACGAGATGACCACGGCGCCCAAGCCGTGGAGTTCGCGCTGCTCTTCACCTTCGTGCTGGGTCCGCTGCTCTATGGGCTCATCGCCTTCGGGTTCATCTTGAACCAGCAGATCACGGCTTCGCAGTTGGCGCGCGAGGCCGCTCGCTCGGCGGCTATCTGTGAAGCGTCAGGCGATGACCCGGCCACCTGCGCGCAGACACGCTTCAACAACAACGTGCCCCCAGGTTTCGACGGAGAGCTGGTGAGCATCGCAGTCAACTGCGACAGTACGGGCGCAGAAGCAATCGTCAGTGTGGCACCAGTGCTGCCCGTTCCTGGCTTGGCCACCATCGATGGAAAGTCGACGACACCATGCGGCGGATAACCACCCGGCAAGGCCGGTCCCGAGACGAGCGCGGCGCAACAGCGCTGATGATCGCGATCCTCCTTCCGACCGTCCTCCTGGGCCTCGGTGCCATCGTCGTCAATGTCGGCGGATGGTACGTCGCGCGCGGAATGGACCAGAACGCGGCAGATGCTGCCGCGATCGCGGTGGCAGAAACGTGCGGTGAGGGTAGCTGCGACCCGTCAGCGGCCGATCAGTACGCAGACAGCCTGTCCAACGGACAGCTTGCTGGACAGGCCGTGTTCGTGTGCGGAACCGCACCCGGACTGGACCCGTGTGCTGGCGGAGTGGAGAACGGGCAGGTGTGCCCGCCCCCTCATTCGGCGCCCTACGTCGACGTGCTCGTGACGCCGGAAGGGGGCTCCATGGAGAACTTCACCTCAGGCACGCAAGAGGTCGGTGCCTGCGCGCAGGCAGCTCTTGACAGCGTGGGCTCCTGCGAGGACTGTGCAGCGCTGACCATATCTGAGTGCGAGTGGAACATGAACACGTCCGATGGCACCGCTTTCGCCGATCCGGGCTCCATATCGACCTACCTGAACACGATCACGGCGCGCCGCGAATCATCGTTGTTTGGTTCGGGCGCATCGAACTTCTTCCAAAAGGCCGAGATCTACGACCCCATGAATCCGAAAGCAGGCTATACGACCACTCCGTCTTCTCCGGCGGACGCAGCGATTGCGGGTTCGGAAACCGTCATCAAGGCTCAGGGCTCGTTCGGATCTTCGTGTGGAAGCTCCTCTCCCGGAAACTTCGAGTGGCTGGCGCATTCTGGGTGCTCCACGACCGTCAACTCTGACGGGACGTTTGAAGGTGATACGGGTGCCGACGTCCCGGATTGCGAGGAGCTGTTCACGAACTCTCGAGACACCGGAGAACCGATCTACTTGCCCGTGTTCTCCTCCAAGACGCTCAGCGGGAGCAATGTCGAGTACACGCTGGCCGGATTCGCCGCCTTTGTCGTCACCGGCTGGGACCTGAACTCCGGTGCCGGATCGTGGGACGACAAGATGCTGCCTTCCACGATCGGGCAGGCTCTCAACCAGCCTGCCGGAGCGAAAAGGGGCCAGTACTGCGGAAAGCCGCCCAGTGGCTACACGAAGGACAAGGGCGCCGGACAGGACCAATGCGTGTATGGCTACTTCACTGAAGCGCTGGTGCCGAATGGGCCGTTCGGTGGCGGCGGAGGCTTGCCCGGACTCACTGTTGCATCCCTCACCGGCTGAACTCATCTTCTCGGAACACCAACCTGAAAGTGACACATGAACAGACGTCTCGGACTGACCGCACTCGCCGTCGTGCTCGCCCTCATCGGGACGGTCGCGGTGTTCGCCTACGCCAAGTCCGCCGATCGGCGGGCAGTCGATGGCATCGAAGCTGCGTCCGTCCTCATCGTCGACGAGACCATCCCGTTGGGCACCTCGTGGAACGAGGTCGTCGAAGGAGGGTTCGTCAGCGAGGAGAAGCTTCCCGTACGCGCCACTCCGTCGACCGCTCTGCGCGACTTGGACGCTGACGTCCCCGATGGTCAGGTCGCGACTGCCGAGATCAAGCCCGGCCAGGTCGTCGTCCGCGCCATGTTCGGCGAGAAAGCGCCAGTCACCGGAAAGCTGGCCATCCCGGCACGAAAGCAGGCGATCACGATCGAGGTACCGGCCAGCGCCGAGGTTGCAGGATTCGTCCGAAATGGGTCTGAGGTTGCCGTATACGTCGGCTTCGAGGTCAAGAACTTGCCGCCCGGAGACAAGACCGTCGCCGGCGACAAGATCTACGGCTCAAAGCTCGTGGTCCCACGAGTTTCTGTGATCGCAGTGAACCAGGCGCCTCCCAGCAACGTCTCCGGGACCGGCGACGAGGAGTCCAGCGGACTCTCCCGGAACACGGACGACAAGGTGCTCGTCACCTTGGCGGTCGATCAGCAGGACGCCGAAGAAATCGTGCTCGCCCAAGAACTCGCCGAAAGCACGCTTTACCTGACGCTTCTCACCGGCTCTTCGGTGACCAAGGAGGACGGCGGCGGTCGCATCAACCTCGGCGACTTCGGATCAACTCCAATCTTCAAATGAGCGCGATGTCTAGCGATGGCGATCCCCCTCAGGACATATCGCCTGTGGGTCGGGAGGCCGGCAAGATCGTGGTGATCGCGGCGGTCAAGGGCGGAGTCGGACGCACGATGCTTGCCGCCAACGTCGCAGCGGCACTCCATCACCGCGGCCAGCGAGTCTGCCTCGTCGACCTCGACCTCGAGTTCGGAGACATCGCCCTGTCGCTGAAGCTCGATCCCGTGCGCACGCTTGTCGACGCCGTCGAGGCCGACATCCCCGAGGACACCGAGGATCCGCTGGATCTGCTGAAGACGGAGTTCCTGCCCGGTTTCGACTGCATCCTTGCGCCCGTCGATCCCCGCTCTGCGCTGGCACTCCCCCAGAACCTGATCGCTGACCTCCTGCCGGCCCTGGCCGAGACATACGACTACGTAGTTGTCGACACGAGCGCGCACCAGACAGTGCAGGTGTCGGCCGCCCTGCGGGCCGCCGACAGAATCCTGTTGGTGGCCACACCCGACTTCCTCAACGCCAAGGCACTTCGGCAGCAGAGCGACCTGCTGGACTTGCTCGCCACAAGGGCTGAACGCCTTTTGATCATCAACCGTGAACCCGGGCGCAAGGCGGCAGCAGCCGGCGCCAGTGCCTTCGACGTGACCTCGGTGATCGGGATCCCGCTCGCTGCCACTCTTCCCGACACCGTCGATGTGCCTCGCTCCATTCTCCAAGGGCGGCCGTTGGCGATGGAAGATCCCGGCCACCCATTCAGCATGAAGCTCCATGAGCTCGTCACGGGCTGGCTGCCGCCAGCGGACAGCGACGGTGCGGATCCCCGTCGAACGCGATCCGGACTACGGAAGAGGAAGAAATGAATCTTGCAGACCGACTCTCTGCCCGCTCCAAGCGACCGGACGAGAATTCACCCGCCCCCAAGGCGCCCGACTCCACTCCGGCTGAACCCACAGCTCCGGCTGCGCCTCGCACCTTCCAGTCGCGCGTGAATACGTCGGCGGCCGCTGGTCGCCGACGCGCACCGGCCGATCCGTTCCTCGAGATCAAGCGCCGCGTCCATGACGCGCTTCTCGAGCTCCTGGGCCCCAGCCTGTATGACGCGAAGATGGAGGAGGCGGAACTCGACTCTCGCGTGCGGCAGACACTCGGGCAAGTCATCTCGGCCCAGGACACGCTGCTCAGCACCGCAGAACGACAGCAGATCCAGAAGGAGATCTCCGACGAGATCCTCGGTTACGGTCCGCTCGAGCCGCTGCTCCAAGATCCTGAGGTCACCGAGATCATGGTCGTCGGGCCGGACCGGGTGTTCGTCGAAAGGTCTGGTCAGATTCACGACACCAACGTCACCTTTGCGGACGAGAAGCACCTGCGCCGCACTCTCGACAAGATCGTCGGGCGGGTTGGCCGTCGCATCGACGAGTCGAGCCCGATGGTTGACGCGCGGTTGACCGACGGCAGCCGTGTCAACGCGGTCATCGCCCCCATCGCGCTCGACGGCTCAATGTTGACCATCCGAAAGTTCGCCGCCGACCCGTTCGGGGTCCAAGACCTCATCAATTTCGGCACGATCTCTGAAGATGTCGCTGTGTTCCTCGAAGCCTGTGTCCAGGGCCGCTTGAACATCCTCATCAGTGGCGGCACCGGCTCTGGCAAGACCACGACGCTCAACGTCGTGTCGTCATTCCTGTCGAGCGACGAACGGATCGTCACGATCGAGGACGCGGCCGAGCTCCAGCTCTTCCAGGACCACGTGGCTCGCATGGAGACGCGGCCCATCAATATCGAGGGCCGCGGCGAGGTCACCGCGCGCGACTTGGTACGCAACGCACTGCGCATGCGCCCCGACCGCATCATCGTCGGCGAGGTCCGTGACGGAGCTGCCCTCGACATGCTGCAGGCCATGAACACCGGCCACGACGGTTCGCTGACAACGCTGCATGCCAACTCCCCTCGCGATGCCCTCTCGAGGATCGAGACCATGGTGCTCATGGCCGGGGTCGAGCTGCCCACCCGGGCCATCCGCGAGCAGGTGGCCTCAGCGCTCGATGTCATCGTTCACCAAGCGCGACTACGGGACGGATCACGTCGCATCACCCACATCACCGAAGTCAC
>JAKFCR010000397.1:0-2679 GCA_036676545.1 Aeromicrobium sp.
GGTGTCGCAGTCCGCGACCCAGGCCGAGGGGACGACCGGGATGACATCGATCTTCTGTCTCGAGGGTGATTGGGACGACTCCGTTCGCAAGAGGGAGTCGGTGCTGCCGGTGCTCGAGCTGCTGGAGCGACTGGATGAAGCGCAGTTCTATCACCGCGATGTGACGACGCCGCAAGACCTCGAGCACCATCTTGCGAAGCTGCGCCGGTTTTCGCGGGCCAGATTCCCCGTGGTCTATCTCGCGTGCCACGGATCCGAGGACGAGGGTGAGTTCAAGATCGACCTTGGCGGATCGACTCTTTCGCTC
This sequence comes from Aeromicrobium sp., assembly GCA_036676545.1. Classification (GTDB taxonomy): domain Bacteria; phylum Actinomycetota; class Actinomycetes; order Propionibacteriales; family Nocardioidaceae; genus Aeromicrobium. The sequence goes on from JAKFCR010000397.1 coordinate 308, forward strand.
AATGAGGTCGCTCCGTTGTTGGCGGGCAAGCTCGCGGGTCGCATCCTCTATCTCGGCAACAGCCTGATCGGCACCGCCAAGGACCATGCGCTCATGCAATTCGCTGACGCGACAGGCGCCAGGGCAGTCGTCGGCTACGACGCGCAGGTCAGCTGGCTTGAGAGCGCCGCGTTCGACCTGCTCCTGCTGCCTCGTCTGGTGGCAGCCAAGCGAGTCGACACGATCTTCCGAGGTCTGCTGGAGCACAACTCATCGATGTCGGCTGCCGTCGGACTCGTCGTGGCGACGAAAGCCAAGGTCTACCGCGAGGGCTAGTGCGGACCCGAGTGTTTGCACGGCGTTCACCGCCGTGGCGCTCAGGCTCGCCAGAGATGTTCCCGCTGCGTACATACAGTGGACACGTGCTCAACTTCATCGCGGCATTGATTGCGCTGCTCAGCACGCTCACCGCTGCTGCAGATGATGGTCGCTACAACAAGGAAGTCCCGTACGGGAACGCGATCTCGTCACCAGTCAAGGCTCCGCCGAAGGGCTACGAACCGATCTTCATCGAGAACGTCTCCCGGCACGGCTCGCGTACGCTCACCAGCTCGGCCGGTGAGGCGAGGGCTCGCAAGATCTGGATCGCAGCCGAGAAGCAGAACGCGCTGACCGAGGTCGGCGAGAAATTCAACGACGACCTCACGGCATTCCAGAAGACCGAGCAGAAGATCGGATACGGCAACATGAGCCGCCTCGGCAAGGCCGAGTGGGCGGGCATTGGACGACGTACGGCCCACAACTACGGCGACTACCTCAAGCAGGCCGCCGCCGACGGCGACGAGATCGCGTACAAGGTAACGACATTCCAACGCACCGAGGAGAGCGCTGACGCGATGATCTCCAGCCTCAAGAAGGCAGTACCCGACCTCAAGCTCGCCGAGCGTCAACGCGACCTGAGCCTGCTGATCATCCGCGGATCGACCATCGAGGCCAACCACGCCGTCGACCAGATCCTGGCCAGCAAGCCTGTCGTTGACGCGGCCAGGGGAGTGCTGGGCACGCTCTATTCGCCCGCATACGTGGACAGCATCGGTGACCCGGTGCGGGCCGCTCTCGACATCTACAAGCTGTATGCCACCGCGCCCGGCATGCAGAGCGACACCGACGTGACGTTCGAGAAGTACGTGCGGCTGGAGCACGCGAAGGTGCTCGCGTATGCCGTCGACGCGGGGCTCTTCTACGGCTTCGGACCCGGCATCGCTGGCCAGGACTTCTCCTACCGAGCCGCCAGGCCGATCCTCGACGACTTCTTCACTGAGCTCGACGAGCGCATCAAGGGTGGATCCAACGCTGCGGTGTTCAGGCAGGGTCATGGGGAGACGACCATGCCGTTCGCAGCTCTGCTCCAGCTGCCCGGCAGCGAGAAGCAAGCAGCCAAGGGCGACGTCTACACGTACGAGAACAATGCGTGGCGGGGGAGCGTCGCCGGTCGGCTGGCGGGCAGCATCGAGTGGGTCGCCTACCGCAACGCAGCCAAGGACGTACTGGTCACCATGCGCTACAACGAGCAGCCGGTGAAGTTCCACAAAGGCTGCAACGCAGCTGAGCCGTACTTCTACGAAGTCGCCGAGCTCAAGCGCTGCCTGAGCTGACTTTCCTCATTCGGCAACGCTCGCGATCAATCTCCCGCAGACTCAGATCAAGCTTTGCGGGAGGGAGACCCGGATGAGTGTGAGGGAGTCAGGGACGCCTGGAGCGTCTTTGCAGCGAGAGTATGAGATGCGGTTAGCCGCTCATGAGGGGCGTGTCGCCGAGCGTCGCGCGCGGATCACCGCAGCCCACCCGTGGATCGGCCGGTGGCTGATCGGACGAACCGAGGTCCCGCACACGGTCACGGCATTCGCCAAGGGCGCGGCAGGGGAGCGAGCGGTGGCCAGGAAGCTCGATCGGGAGCTCGGTCACTGTGTTCAGTTCCTCTACAACCGACGCGTGGGCACCGGTAGCGAGCGCGGAGACATCGACATCATCGCGATCGCGCCCGGAGGCGTATTCGTCATCGATCCGAAGGCCTATCGCGGCAAACGGATTCGAGCGAATCGAGCCGCTGACGCGTTCGTGGTCGACGGCCGGGTACGGCCCGCACTGGCACTTGGCATGAGACGACACATCGACGCCGTGGCCATCGCAGTGTCTGAGGGGCCGATCCCTGCAGCGGAGGTCTCGGCGGCGTACTGCTTCATCGACGCTGAGCTGCCATGGGGGCGATTGATCGTCGACAACGTGCTGGCAACTACACCGCGGGGCGTGGTGAAGATGCTCAAACGTGCTGGTCCGCTCACCGCCGTGGATCGCTTGACGCTCTATGAGTACCTGAGCACGCAATTCCCGCC
>JAKFCR010000398.1:0-9424 GCA_036676545.1 Aeromicrobium sp.
TCAATTCGCAGCAGAGTGCTGGCGAGAAGCCGATCGACACAACGAGCAACGTGAGCTACGGATCCAACTGATCTTCTGAACAAGCAGCGGGCGTCTCCTTCGGGAGGCGCCCGCTTCTTCATGTACCGAGACAGCACAAAGGGCGGACCCCCGAGGAGGCCCGCCCTTCGTGTGTCTTCATTCAGACGGTGTGGATGACTTCTGCGAACTCGCTCTGTGAGGCACCCCAGGTGAACGTACGCGACTTTGCGCGCGCTCCCTGCCCGAGGAAGTCACGCCATTCGTCGTTCTCGACGAGCTGGCGGATTGCATCGGTGAACTCGTTCGGATTGTCGACGAGGACGCCCGAGTCCTTGTGGTCGATCGACTCGGTCGTGCCGCCGGCGGTGCTGTAGGCCACCGTCGGAGTGGCATGAGTGCCAGCCTCGCCAATCACAATGCCCCAGCCCTCCTTGAGCGACGGCAGAGCCATCACCCACGACTGCGCGAGCAGCTCGTGCTTGGTCTGGTCATCGACGAAGCCATGGAACACGACGTGCTTGGAGACACCGCGCTTCGCGGCGTACTCGACGAGCTCCTCGTCCCACCAACCGGCGCCGATGACATCGAGCACAATCTCGGGGTGCTTGGCGCTCAGCTCGGCGATTGCGTCGATCGCGTGCTCGACCTGCTTGTGCGGTACGAGGCGGCCTACGACGCTGATACGCGGGGTCGCGGAGCGGACTGCGTCGACGATCGGTGCCGGGTCGTTGCCATTGTGGACGATCGCGATGCGGTCGCGGTCGACACCGAGCTCGATCAGTTCCTGGCGGGTTGCTGTCGAGACTGCGACGTACTGGCTCTTGCGATAGAGGCGCGGCGACAGCACGCTCTCGATCCACCAGCCGACTTTGCCGACCAAGCCGGGGTAGACGACGGGCCACTGCTCACGGTGCACGTGATGGACCAGGACGACGACCGGCTTGCGGGTCGCGAGGCGGGTGAAGAACGGCAGACCGTTCTGTACGTCGACGACGACGTCGACCTTGCCGTAGCGGCCGAAGAGGAGCGCGAAGAAGGTACGGACGTAGATGTCCATCTTGCTGCCACGGCGCACGAAACGTACGCCGTCGATGGTCTCTTGGCGAGGTGCCTTGTCGTGGGTCGCGCAGGCAATCGTGACCGTGTGTCCACGTTCAGCCAGACCGCGAGCCATGTTCTCGACATAGCGCTCGGAACCCCCGCCTTCGGGGTTCTTGGTGTCGCGCCAGTTGCAGAAAAGTACGTGCATAGTGATGCCGCCCGACGACGGCGCCTCCCTCAGATGCCGGCGGAGCTGCCCGGCATTGCTCCCTCCGCAGCGTCTCCCAACACCGCGCGTCACGTCCCTCAACGCAACTGCCTAATTCTACCAGAGAAGTGGGCTCACCCTCGGGTATCGTGCACGCGTGCCCGACCTGCCGTTCCGCCCCACGTTTCGGCGGTCGTGGCGGCTGTTCCGGGCATTCCGGGTCGAGCAGTCAGACCCCGATCACTTCTACGGAACCCTCGCGCGTGACTCGGTCGACCAGATCGCGACGTACGCAGACCTCGAGGGCGCGTGGGTACTCGACGTAGGCGGGGGACCGGGCTACTTCGCCGACGCATTTCGCGCCGACGGCGCCACGTACAACTCGCTCGATGCAGACCTGGGCGAGCTCTCGGGACTCGGTGACCCCGAGCCAGGCACTGTGCTGGGCAGCGGCATGCAGCTGCCGTTCGCGGACGGCAGCTTTGACGTCACCTATTCCTCCAATGTGCTCGAGCACGTCAACAAGCCATGGACGATGGCCGAGGAGATGGTGCGAGTCACCAAGCCCGGCGGGCTCGTCTTCCTCTCCTACACGCTGTGGTTCGGGCCGTGGGGCGGCCATGAGACGGCGCCGTGGCACTTTCTCGGCGGTCACCGCGCCGCGCGACGCTACGAGCGCAAGCACGGGCATCCGCCGAAGAACGTTTTTGGCGAGTCCCTGTTCGCCGTGACAGCGGCCAGCGGGCTCAAATGGGCACGTCGTCAGACCGGGGCAGAGGTAGTGGCCCTCCTCCCGAGGTACCTTCCTCGCTGGGCGTGGTGGGTGCTGCGCATACCCGGACTGCGCGAGGTGGTGACATGGAATCTCGCGATCGTGCTGCGCAAACGCTGAGCGACTCCAGGTTCAACTGGCGCACCCGTATGGTGGCGTGCTGGCATGTCCTGACCGCCATCGCGTTCATCCAGCAGCCCGGACGGATCGTCGCGGACACCAAGCTCGACCTGGTGGTCGACCCTGGCCGCTTCATGGAGCGTGCCGCCTCGTTGTGGGACCCGATCGGATTCTTCGGGCAGGTCCAGAACCAGGCGTACGGCTACTTCATCCCGATGGGTCCGTTCTTCCTGGGTGGGCAGAAGCTGCACCTCGAGCCATGGATCGTGCAGCGCCTCTGGTGGGCGCTGCTCCTGGTCGTGGCATTCACGGGGTTCGTGCTCCTCGCGCGAGAGCTGAAGATCGGTGCCCCGTGGGCGCAGCTTATCGGCGGGTTCGCGTTCGCGTTGTCACCGCGGATGCTGAGCGTCATCGGTCCCTCGTCGATCGAGGTGTGGCCCATGGCGGTGGCGCCGTGGGTGCTGCTTGCGCTGGTCATCGGCACGACTCGCCGATCACCCGTCGCCATGGCCGCGCTGAGTGCCGTTGCGGTCGCCGCAGTGGGAGGTGTGAACGCCGTCGCGACGTTCGCGGTGCTTCCGCTGGGGGTCCTCTGGTTGGTGATGGCGCCACCCGGTCCACGCCGCAGGCGCATGATGATCGCGTGGCCGGGCTTCGTGCTGCTGGCAACCCTGTGGTGGTTGATACCCCTGGCGCTCCTCGGCCAGTACAGTCCGCCGTTTCTCGACTTCATCGAGTCGGCGTCGCTCACGTCCTTCGACACAACGCTGCTCGACAGCCTTCGCGGCACGTCCAACTGGACGACCTATCTCTCGGCGACATCGGTGGCCGGCAACAACCTCATCTCCGAGCCGATCCTGCTGCTCAACCTCGCCGTCGTGCTCGCTCTCTCCGTAGCCGGCCTGGCTCGGCGGGATCTCCCGCACCGCCGCTTCCTGTTCGTCTCGGTGCTCGCTGGCCTCGTGCTGGTGACTCTGGGGCACTCGGCGTCCCATGGCGGGCTGGGCGCGCGGGACATCCAGTCGCTCCTGGACGGCGCCCTGTCACCGCTGCGCAACACGCACAAGTTCGATGTCCTCATTCGCATCCCGCTGGTGCTCGCGTTCGTCCACGTGGTGACGAAGGCGTACGGAGAGGTCTCGGCCAGGACGCAGGACGGCGGCGTCAGGAGCTTCTCGCCGACGTTCGGTTTTGCGGTTCTCGGCGTGGTCGCCGTTTTGGGAGCAACCAGTCCGGCGTGGACCGGACAGCTCGCCCCTCGCGGGTCGTTCGAGAGCATCCCGGGCTATTGGAAGGACACCGCGTCGTGGTTGGCGAAGCAGGACCCTGATGAACGAGCGCTGGTGGTGCCCGCGTCGGCTTTCGGTTCCTACCTGTGGGGCTACACCAATGACGACGTCCTGCAGCCGCTTGCGAGGTCGCCATGGGGTGTACGCAACGCGATCCCGTTGGCGCCGCCGGGCAACATCCAGATGCTTGACGCGATCGAGCGTGAGCTGACAGACAGCCGGGGATCGCAGGCGCTGTCGGACTACCTCCTCGACAGTGGCGTCTCCTTGCTGGTCGTGCGCAACGACCTCGCAGTCAGCGGCGACGGGCTCGACTCGGAGATCGTGCACACTGCGCTCGAGGGAATGCCCGAGGTCAAACGGGTCGCTGCGTTCGGCCCGATGGTCGGAGGCAGTCCGACCTTGGAGCAGGACGGCACCACGGTGTTCGTCGACCAGGGCTGGCAGTCCGAGCACGAGGCCGTCGAGGTCTACCGGGTCGGCCACCGTCCACCCGTTCGCGCGCAGTCCAGCGACAGCGTGCCGGTAGTCGTCGGCGGCCCTGATTCGCACGTGGGCTTGCTCGAGTCGGGTCTGGTCGCTAGCCCATCCGTCATCTACGCAGAGGACCTACCGGCCGATCGGGAACCCACCGCGTACGTGCTCACCGACGGTCAGCGTCGGCAGGAAGTGGCTTTCGGCCGGGCTCATGACAACAGGTCTGCGTCCATCGCCCGGGGCGAGAAGTTCGGTGCCGACCGCCCCGTCCATGCATACGACAAGACTGGCAGCGACCGGTGGAAGTCGGTCCCGGAACTGCTCGGGGCCTCCAGCATCACCGCTTCGTCGGCCGAGTCGACGGTGCGCACGGTCGACAGGATCGACCTCTCGGCGCAGCCGTGGTCGGCATTCGACGGTGATCCGATGACGGCGTGGCGGGCGTCCCGGACTGACATCGGTGAACGTTCGTGGATCCGCATCGACTTCGACGGGCCGGTCAACGTCTCTGCTGCAACCGTGACCCTCGCAGGTGGGGATCTCAGCTCGGTCGACCTGGCGGTGCTGACGGATGAGGAGTCTGCAATCGTCCCGGCCCGTCACGGTGTGCCCCAGCGCCTCGTCGGTCTCACCCGACCCGCTCGCTACCTCATGATCTCGGCACCCTCGACGGTGGACGAGGTGCTGGCGATCAGCGAGGTGCGCGTCCCTGGCGTGAACGTGTCGCGGCCGCTGCGCCTCCCGGAACCGGGAGAGTCGTGGGGCAGACCCGAAGGTGTTCTGCTGCAGGCCGGCGGTGGCTACCGGGAGGGCTGCCTGACGGTCGACGACTATCTTCGGTGCGCGTCCGGTCAGGACTCGTGGGGCGAGGACGGTCGTGTGATCGACCGAATCGTCACCCTGCCGACGTCGACGACGCTTCCGATGTCGCTGACGGTCGAACCGATCGGCGGTGCAGGCCTGGACGAGCTGATGCAGCAGGACCGGCTCGTGACGATCAGGGCGTCGTCCCAGGTGGTTCGGTCGGCCCGGGCATCAGCGCTGGCCGCAGCCGACGGGGACCTGCGTTCGACGTGGGTCGCCAGCTCGGATGACGCGCGTCCACGACTCACCGCGTCATGGATCGGCGAGCGTACGGTCTCCCGGATCACCGCGCTCATCGACGAGGATGCGGCGGCATCGCGGCCGACCGAGGCGTTCCTGCGCTTCTCCGACGGCTCACGCCAGACCGTCACCTTCGACGCGAGGGGAGTGGCGCGGTTCGAGCCGGTCTCCACCCAGATGATCGAGATGGAAGTGACCAAGACGACCGAGGTTCGCAATCTCGACGCGACCGGAAGTGCTCAGATCCTTCCGGCGGGAGTGTCCGAGCTGCGGGTCGGAAGCACAGATCTCCTTCCGCTCGTGGGCGAGACAGAGGTCAAGCGATACGCCTGCGGCACAGGGCCATCCGTGCGCGTCGGCGACACCGTCATCAAGACGCGGATTGTCGCCTCGCCGGCAAGCCTGCGATCAGGTGGGCGACTCGAGGCGACGCAGTGCAAGGACCAGAACGTCGAGCTGAGGGAGGGTGAGAACCGCGTCCGGGTGAGCGGAACGGACGCGTTCCGGCCAGTCAGGCTTGCGCTCGGCGAGCCGACCGAGACGCCCACGCTCGGTTCAGCCGTGGCGAAGTCGTGGGGAGCCACGAAGCGTGCGGTGACCACAGACGGGTCCGATCGTCAGCTGCTCACCGTCACGGAGAACTTCAACGAGGGGTGGGAGACCGACGTGTCTCGCGCCCGGCCGGTGGTCGTCAACGGATGGCAGCAAGGCTGGGACCTCCCCGCCGGGTCGGCCGACGACGTCGAGATGACGTACGCCCCCAACTCGCTCTACCGCACAGGTCTGCTTTTGGGTGGCGCCCTGCTTGTGATGCTGCTGGTCGCGACGGCCATACTCGTGCGACGTTCGCCGATGAGCCTCCTGGCGGCCGAGCCCCGAACCTTCCGTCGCCGCGACGCGGCGCTGACAGCCGTGGTGCTGGTCGGCTTCGGGCTCGTCGTGGGCGGCATCGTCGGCCTCGTCGTAGGCATGGTCGGCTACGGAGCGGCGACCCTGGTCCGGCGGAGGATCGATCCGGCAGTGATCGCCGGATCACTCGTCGTGCTCGTCGCCGGCGCGTCGGCCGTACGCCCTTGGGGCGGCTCATCCACCTGGTTGGGTGCGATGGACTGGCCTCAGGTGATGATCGCGGTGGCGTGTGGAGTGGTGGCGGCCTCGGTCTTTGGCCTGCCGAAGCGACGCAAACGGTCGACGGGCGTCTCCACCGCGACATGAATGAGCGCCGCCGCGGCTACGGAGCCGATGGTGGTCAGCACGAGAACCTCGATGAAATGGCCGGTGAAGAACTCGATGCCACGAGTCTTGAACACCGCGTACAGGACCAGCAGGTGGATGCAGAACAGTCCGTACGAGATGCGGCCCAGGTAGCGAAGCGGTGACCAGGAGATGGCCCGCAGCACCGGCGCGTCGGGATCGCCGAATGCGCCGGGAAGCACGAGGAACACGGCGAACGCGGTGTAGAGCAGGTTCTTGACGATTGCTTCAGCGGTGGTCGGGATCTCACCGAATGTCGGGCCGGCCAACGGCGTCGACGCGACCATGATGATGGCTCCGGCGAACACGAAGCATGACAGGGGGGTCGTGCCCAGACGTGCGACGGCCTTGGACCAGCGATGTGGGTCAGGCTGAGTCACGTCCACGCTGATCACCGCGAGGGCGATACCCGCGCTGAACCAGCTGAGGAAGGCTGGTAGCCAGAGGGAACGGTGGGAGCCCAGGTCGATCGTGGTCAGCCAGGCGGCATTGACGGCGCACAGGACCAGCAGAATCCCCATGATCGGGACAGGGTTCCAGCCTCTTCGGCAGGCCGTGCGGGCGACAACCAGCATGAGCACCGGCAGTGCCGCGTAGAACGCCACCTCGGTGGCAAGGCTCCACATCTGGGTGAGTCCCTGCGGGAGGTCGTGCGAGGTGTAGATCGTCGTCATGGTGAGGTTCTCGGCCCAGCGTGGCCAGAACGGTCCTCGGCTCGGGGGCATCAAGGCGAGCACGAGCACGACGGCCAGCACGTAGACAGGCACGATTCGAAGCACTCGCTTCCACGCGTAGAACCCGACATGGGGGAGGACGGCGTTGCTAGCCATGCGCGACAGGAACGGCCGCGACAGCAGGAATCCCGACAAGACGAAGAACAGCGCCACACCACAGTCGAGGCGGGCGAGGAACGTGCCGCGCACACTTGCGTCGTACTGGCCGGTCTGGAATGCCACGTGGGTCACGAGCACGCCGAACGCCCCCACGAACCGGAGCGTGTCCAGGGCAGGGAAGGTCAGCGAACGGTCAGCTGAAGGTGCCAATGAACCCCACCGCGATCTTGTCGACGCACACACTCGTGTCTTCGGACAGTGCGCTGAGGCGCACCGACTCGAACGAGCCGGTTGTCCTGATGAAGAGCGTATGCGGTCCCTCGAGCACGGGGAGAGTCTTGACGTTCTCACCGGCCCGTACGGTGACCTCGCCGTCATCGGAACCGAGGTAGTTGATCGCCATCCACCACGTCTCGTCCGTCACACGCCCTTCGAGAGTGATCGAAGCCGAGGCCTGTGGTGTCACCAGTGCGACGCACTCGTCCGTCGGCTTGTCCCGGTTGGAGATGCCCGGTGTGACGACTGCGGGTCCGAGCTGGCCGCCGGCGCCGAACATGCGCAGGTCCGTGCCGTCCGCGACCGGCCGCAGGCGCTTGTCGAGCGGTGCGAGAAGCCTGCTCGGTCGGTTGAAGGGCGCGTTGGGCGTGAGGACGAGTTCTTCCGGCACGGGTTCGTCCACGATTGACAGCCCGTCCAACGGATTGAGGTCGGCGCTCGCTGCGGCGACGTATCGCTCGGCGGGACTGTCCTTGTGCCAGTAGTCGACGTACGTGAACGAGGAGTAGGCAGAGCCGACGAGAAAGGCGAGGACGCCCACCACGACCGCCGGCTGCAGGGAGATCGACGGGTTCAGGTGTCGCAGCTTTTCGGGCGAGCCGATCAGCGGCATCGTGACGATGGCCAGGACCAGGCAGGCGACGACCGACACGTCCGACATGTAGCGCACGTACAGCCCAACGTCCGGCCCGAACAGAACGGTCCGGCCGCTGGCCGTCAGGTAGACGGTGGGCACGAGATAGATGGCGAGGATCGCCCAGCCCCGCCACGCGCCGACTCGATGCCATGCCGTGCCGACGACGACGGCGGTGAGCACGACCCAAGCGAGCGTCACCGCGAACTCCGGCGGATGGGCCAGCACGTCCTGCCGGCCTTGGTCCAGCCAGCGCCACGGGCCACCCGTGAGGGTCGACCCGAGGGTCTGACGGATCTGCCGGTCGGTCGTCTCGAGGTATGAGGCGTCGCCGCCGGTACCCACCGGTGAGCTGCCCGTCGACACATACACCGCGAGGTAGCCGGCCGCGACCAAGGTGTAGCCGACCCACACGAGCCAGAAACCTCGCAATGCCTCGATGACCCGGTGCAACGGGCGCCCCTCGACGAAGTAGGCCAGCGTGAGGAGCACGACGAGCGGCACCATCACAACGGCCTTGATGTAGAACAGCAGCGCGACGACCAAGATCACGACCGACACGAGTGCCCAGACCCAGCGCCGCGTCCGCAGGTACGTCACATGGGTCGCGATCAGGGTGAAGAACGCAATCTGCAGAGGCAGCTGGTTGAGCGCCGCGGCCCACCACATGAAGGCACCCAGGGTCAGCGGCGAGAACAGGTAGAGGCCCAACGGGATGAGGATGCCGGGCCGCCAGCCGAAGAGCCGGGTGAGCATGAACAGGCAGGCAAGGCTTGCGAGGAGCTGCATCACGACGATCGTCGAGGCGGCGATCGGCCACGAGTAGGCCGGTCCCTGACCGACGAACCAGCTGACCAACAGTCCTCCCGGCATCAGCTGCTGCTGGTGCCTGGTGAACAGGTAGTCCACCGACAGGGGAGTTGTCGAGGCTTCGGACAGGAACTTGAGGTCGTCGCCGTAGAACCATCCGCCGTAGCTGGCCCACGCCCGAAATACCAGCTGGACCAGGATCATCACGGTCGCGGCTGTCGCAATCTTCTGCTGCGCCGTGGCATCGCCGAAAAGCCTTCGCTGGAGCTCTGCAACGGCCTGCCGGATGGTCGTTCTCACACGACGAGACTGTCACACCCGCGGGTCGCGCGCCTTCAGATGTGGCTCGAGGCTCAGACGTATCAGGAGCCGCTTCATGACGCGGAATGGTCCGTGAGAATCGTCATCGAACGGTAACGTCGTCAGTCGCAAATGATGACCCCCTTCGCTGGTAAAGTTGTGCTGATTAATACAGGTGGAGGGAGCCCACTGTGGGAAACAAATTCGGGACGTCTGCGCTTTTTCTGGGCGCATTTTTGCTGGCACTCGCCGGCTTGTCCAAGTTTTACATGTACGACCGTCTTG
>JAKFCR010000399.1:0-8345 GCA_036676545.1 Aeromicrobium sp.
GCTGCGACGAAGGTCTTGCGAGTGATGCTGGGCATGCGGATCCTCAGTTCGATGTACGTGTCCATTGAACCGGCTGGGCGTTGGATTGGCCGCATCCTGAGGGTGAGGCATTGCTCACCCCGGCCGAGCGTCAGAGGATCCCGAGGTCGTGTCCTACGCGGGCAATCACTTGGTCGAAGTACGCCTCGTAGTCGCTCACCGAGCCGACCAGGTGCCCGAACAGCTCGAACGAGATCGTCCCGAAGATCGTCGTCCAGGCCATGATGGTGCGCATCGCGATCTCGGCATCCGAGAGCGTCCCGCTCTCGTCGCGCAACTTCACGAACTCCATGGCCGCGGCAACTGTCGACTCCGTTCCGGGAGGTGCGGCCGGGGGAGCGCTCGGGACCCGTGCGGCGCCCGTACGGTGCGCGTCGATCAGGGTGGCGATCAGCACGCTGATGACTCGTGTGGCTGGTGCAATGGTGTCCTGCGGTGCGGCGTATCCGGGGACGGGCGAGCCATACAACAGGGCGTAGTCGCCGGGGTGCTCAATCGACCACGAACGGATGGCTCGACATGCGGCGCTCCAGCGTTCGGAGATGTCCGCGCGGTCGGTGACCGCGCGATCTGCCGCTTCGACAGCCGCGCCAAGGCTGTCGTAGCCCTCGATCAGCAACGCAGTGAGGAGCTCGTCGCGACTCGCGAAGTAGCGGTAGACCGCTGATGAGACCATTCCGACATCCCGTGCGACCGCGCGAAGCGACAGCTCGCCGGGTCCTTGGCTGGTGAGTCGTGCGCGTGCTGCAGCGAGGATCTCCTCGGTGATCTCCTCGCGCGCACGCTGTCGAGCTGTCTTTGCCTTCTGCTCCATGGGCACATCCTGACGTATGACGAGAGCACTTGCAACAAACGAGAGCGGTGCTCTTGCAAATCGATTCGCGCCATGCAATGCTGAAAGCGAGAGCGGTGCTCTCCATAATCTGAAGGGGTAGCAATGACGGATCGTCATCTCGTCGTCGGAGCCGGGCCAGTCGGCCGACACGTCGCTCAACTGCTTGCCGCGCGAGGATCGGACGTCACCGTCGCGACCCGCTCCGGCACCGACACCGGCATCACTGGTGTCACTCACCTCAAGCTCGACGCATCGGATGCTGATGCGCTCACCGCAGCGGCCGAGGGATGCTCGGTGATCTACAACTGCGCCAACCCCGCCGACTACACGACCTGGAAGGAATTCTGGCCACCGCTCGCAGCGGCGTTCCTGGTCGCGGCAGAGCGTACGGGCGCCGTGCTGGCGATCACCGGCAATCTCTACCCGTACGGCCCCGTCGATGGTCCGATGCACGAGGGACTCCCGGACGCCGCCACCGACTTCAAGGGCAAGCTCCGCGCGGACGTGTGGGCGGATGCGAAGGCACTGCATGACGCGGGACGCATTCGTGCGGTCGAGATCCGCGGCTCCGACTACGTCGGGACAGGCGTCGGTGACAACGGCCACGTCACGCGCCAGATCCCTGGCGCGCTCAACGGCAAGCGCGCTTGGGTAATCGGGCGCAAGGACCAGCTGCACTCGTTCACCGATGTGCTCGACACTGCGCGCCTGTTGATCGCTGCCGCCGAGGATGAAACGGCACTCGGTCGCATCTGGTTGGTTCCGACCAACCCTCCAGTCACCCAGGAGCAGGCCATCACCGATGTGCTCGCGAGCGTCGGCAAGCCTGCAGTCAAGGTCTCGCCAATGCCGCGCGCGCTGTTTGCAGCCGCCTCGTGGTTCGTGCCGATCGTGCGCGAGCTCAAGCAGTTGTCGTACCAGTGGACCGCTCCGTACGTCATCGACGACTCCGCCGCCCGAGCGCACTTCGGTCTGGAACCGACGCCTTGGGACGAGGTCTGCCGGCGATCCGCCGTGCAGTGACACGCGACAGATCGCGGGCACGGATGGCAGTATGTCGATATGCGGCGGGGCCTGTTTGTGTGCGGTTTCAGTGCCCTTGTGGCCATGGCGTGGTCGTTGTCGGCCACGGCGTTCCCGGATCCGATCGGCGACTGCATCGGCGCCGACTGCCCGTCTGAGCCGTACGACCCGCCCAACAATGGTGACTTCATCGGCTCCGACGAAGCGATCAACGTGTTCGTGGGCGGCAACATGAATGTGGTGGCTGGAGCCGCGGAGTCGGAGGGCAAGCTCGTCACCCTGGGCGACCTGGATGTCAGCCGCTCCAGCGCTGGGTCCTACAACATCGGTGTCGTCGGCGCGGGCTCGCGCATCACGCCGCCGTCCGAATCTGACCACGCGATCATCGGCGGCGACATCACCGTCGAGGACTCGCCACTGTCGACGATCCACCTCGGCGGATCGGACAGCGACGAGACGCGCTGGGGCAATCTTGTGTACGGCGGTGACACCACGATCTCGCAGGGCGATCGCCTCGATCTCACTCCGAACGGGCTGCTGATCGACGGTGGTCCCACGGTGACTGACCCATACGCGGCACTGCGCGGGACGATCACCGGCATCTCCAACTGTGCCGAGACATACGAGGACACCGGTACGTGGGAGTCCGAGTTCGGGACGGCGACGTTCACCGGCGACGGCACATCGATGCTCCAGGTGTTCACGGTGCCCGCCGACCTCGGGACGAGCGGCCAGTCAGTGCAGATCGCATTCGCTGGAATCCCTGATGGCGCCACGACGGTCATCAACATGGTCGGTGCCGATCCCAACGTCTACCTCAACAGCACTGCCTTGCCGATCGTCGCGTCGCTTCACACGCGGCTCGTCTGGAACTTCCCGAACGCGGACACCGCTGGCATCCGCGGCTCGGCGCAGGTGCCCGGCTCGATCCTGGTCGGTCCCACAACGAGCACGACCACGATCACCACTCCAGGCACCAACGGCCGAGTGCTCCTCGCCGGCAACCTCGTACACGGCGGCGGTGGCGGCGGTGAGGAGATGCACGCCTACCCGTTCAACGGCACCCTCCCGCCGTGCGAACCCGCCGAGGACGATGACACGCCAGCGGACGTGGCTGATGCGGATACGGACACCGAAGCTGACGTCGACGCTGACCTGCCAGCTGATGTGGCTGACTTTGGTACCGATACCGAGAGTGATGTCGATACGGATGTGCCGGCGGATGTGGCTGACTTTGGTACCGATACCGAGAGTGATGTCGATACGGATGTGCCGGCGGATGTGGCTGACTTTGGTACCGATACCGAGAGTGATGTCGATA
The DNA here is from genome assembly GCA_036676545.1 of Aeromicrobium sp. GTDB lineage: Bacteria > Actinomycetota > Actinomycetes > Propionibacteriales > Nocardioidaceae > Aeromicrobium. The sequence continues at coordinate 3,219 of JAKFCR010000399.1, forward strand.
CGGATGTGCCGGCGGATGTCGCTGACTTTGGTACCGATACCGAGAGTGATGTCGATACGGATGTGCCGGCGGATGTGGCTGACCTCGGTACCGATACCGAGAGTGACGTCGACACCGATCAGCCAGCGGATGTGGCTGACCTCGGAACGGACGCGGACGCGGACGCGGACACCGACACCGACACCGACACCGACGCGGACGAGGCAGCCGACGATTCTGACGGGGGAGAGGTCGACCCCAGCGAAGGTGATGCGCTGCCCGACACCGGCGCAGACCGATACGCACCGCTTCTCGCCGCACTTGGCGTCGCCAGCCTGCTCGCCGGAACGGCGATCACCCGACGGTCGCGCCGCTCGCTCCCCACACATCGCGCGTAGCGATCTCGAGGGACCAGGAACGCCCGCAACGCGGACGCGTGATCAGGTGCCCATGAGCGAGCGCATCTCAAGCGCGACGTCCCACCCGAGAGATTCGTACAACCCACGTCCCTGAGCGGTCGCGGCCAGGATCCCGCTTTTTGCGCCATGGTCGAGCGCGTACGAGGTGAGCATCGACATCACGCACGACCCCAACCCGCGACGCTGAAAGCCCGGTGACGTCTCGACCGCGTCGAACACAGCGATGCCGCCGAGCACACCGACGGTGCCTTCAGATGCGACCGCATTGGCCGTCTCGAGGCGAAGGATGACGCAGTTGCCCTGGAGGTCCCAGCGCGCCGTGAACTCGGCGTCGTGGGATGTCGGTGTCGGCGCGAGGGTGAGAGTCATCAACGTCTCGTCATCCCTGTCAACCCGGACGCCTGGCGGAAGCGAGAGCTCCTCGTACGGCGAGACGTCCGTGGCGATGACCGTGAGCATGGCGCGCGGATCGCCGTCGATGTGTCGCATCAGTGAACTGAACGCCTCGGGACCGGGATCGCTGCAGATCAACTCGCTCTCGCGCGTACGAGATCGGGTGTGCACCAACGGCCACCCGTCGAGCTCTGTCACCTCGATGCCACGTACGTGAGCCCATGCAGCAATCCATTGCTCGGTGAGCGCGGCAGCATCGGGCATGAGCCAAGTCTTGCCGCGATTGGCTCGATTCGCGGGCCAGTTAGGTTGCAATTCTGTATCGGTCGCGGAGTGCTTCTGCCGTCATTAGTCGTGGCTGGTCCTCCGGCTTTCAGTGTGGCGGGTTGAGCCACGGTCTCCACAGGCTCCCTGTCCATCCGTCATTTGTCGGCATGTCGGACCCCTTTCGGGTCGTTGTCCGATGGAGTACCCGCAGGGGCTAGTTGCATGCACGATCGACGGCAAGGTCGTTCGTGGGGAGGTCATCGATTCACCTGCTGCGAACGACGCTCAGGCGAGGGTCAGGTGCGGTACTTGTCGAGCGAGTCGAGGATTGCGGCAGCGTCGGAAATACGGGCTTCTTCGGCCTCGATCAGCAGCCGCTGCAGCTCGTTGATCTCCCGATCTTGATTGGCCATGATCTGGCGCATCTCGTTGATTGCCGCATCGCGTTCCGAGATAGCTGTCATGGCGTTCCCGAACTCGATACGTGCGTGGCTGGCTCGTTCGGACGCGGCCTCGAGAGCTGTCAGGGTCTCGTTGTAGCGCGCCTTGACGTTGGCGAGCTCTGCGTGACGTGTCTCCAGTTCTGTTTGAACAGTCTGGAGCTCTGATTGGAGCGTCTGGACCTGCGCTCGAACGGTCTGGAGTTCCGTCTGGAGCGTCTCGAGCTCCACCCGAACCTGGGCCTCGCGGCGCCGGGCTTCCCTCAGTGCCGAACTGTCAGCTTCGACATTGGAGGTCGGGGTGGGTCGCTGATAGCGCGCTGGGGCTTCACTCTGAGCGTCGGCAACGGGCGACGTATCGACGATCTCATTGCGGAGTATGTCGACACCTTGTAAACGGCGTCCCGAAGAGTGCTTGATGAGCGCCTGGCAGGCGTCATAGAACTCGGGGCTGTCCGGGTCGAGTTCTTTGGCAGACGCGATCAGGGCGCGGGTAGCCGCTTCGTGGCTTTGTGCGGTGTCCATGCGCAAGACCTCCGAATGGGAGCTAACGATGCGGTTGGTCTCTATAGGACAAGGGTACGTGTCGGTTCGCCTCCGTGTCGCCATTCTGCGAATCCTTGAGGTCGCCCGGTTGGACGGCTGCTAGGTTGCGTCGTCGGGGAACGCGAAGGGGAGAACTGTGGCGGGACGTTTTGAGGGCAAGCGGGCGCTGGTGACCGGGGCCGCCGGCGGTGTTGGTGCTGCGACGGTGGAGCTGCTGGCGGGAGAGGGTGCGTCCGTTGTGGGCGTCGACCTGCACGCGACCGGTGACGTGCTGGCCTGCGATGTCAGCGACGAGGCTTCCGTACGCGCTGCAGTTGCCACGGCGGTCGAGCGGTTGGGCGGCCTCGACATCGTGGTGAACGTCGCTGGCATCGACCAGTTCCGCAAGTTCGAGGACCTGGACGTCGCCACCTGGCAGCGTCACCTCGGGGTCAACCTGACTGGTCCCATGCTGACGAGCCACGCTGCTCTGCCTCATCTTCGCGAGAGCAAGGGCAATATCGTCACGATCGCCTCGATCGCTGGCTTGCGCGCCCAGCCGTACCAAGCGGCCTACTGCGCCTCCAAAGCCGGCGTGATCCTGCTGATGAAGTCGCTCGCGCTCGAGCTCGCCGCCGACGGTATCCGGGTCAACACGATCTGCCCCGGCGGCATACAGACTGATCTGCCGACCAACGCCGCCGCCGAGCACGCTGATTCTCAGCTCGACTGGGAACTCCTCATGGAGACGGCCGGTGCCCGGTACGGGTTCATGCCGCCGAGCGATGTCGCCGACGCCATCGCCTACCTGGCTTCTGACGCTGCGGCCTCGGTCACCGGTGCCGTGCTCTCGGTCGACCGCGGCACCGCCTGCTGATCAGAAGGAGTGAAGTAGTGAGCGGTACGAAACTGGTCATGGGTGCGAGTGGGTTTCTCGGCTCGCACGTGACTCGTCAGCTCGTCGAGCGCGGTGATCGCGTGCGTGCGTGGATCCGTCATTCCAGCTCGACGGTCGGATTTGACGACCTCGAGGTCGAACGCCACCACGGCGACCTGGACGACGTCGAAGCCATGCGTGCAGCGATGAAGGACGTTGACACGGTCTTCTACTGCATCGTCGATGCCCGTGCCTGGCTCCGCGACCCATCACCTCTTTTCGCCACCAACGTCGAGGGCCTGCGCAAGGTGTTGGACGTTGCGGTCGAGGTCGGCGTGCCGAAGTTCGTCTTCTGCAGCAGCGTCGTCGCGATCGCCATCGCCGAGTCCGGATTGGCCGACGAGACGATGCCGCACAACTGGCGGCACCTGGGCGGCGCGTACATCGAGTCTCGGGTCCAGGCAGAGGAGCTTGTTCTGGGATACCACCGAGATCACGGGCTGCCAGCCGTCGTCCTCAACGTCGCGACGACGTACGGGCCAAGAGATCACGGCCCGACTCCACACGGCAAGCTGGCCAAGGCTGCCGCTCAAGGCAAGATGCCCGCATACGTGAAGGGTGTCTCGATGGAGGTTGTCGGCATCGAGGACGCAGCCAGCGCCTTCCTTCTTGCCGCGGAACGCGGCAGGGACGGTGAGCGATACATCATCTCCGAGCGGTTCCTGCCCATCAAAGACCTCCTGCATATCGCGGCTGACGAAGGCAAAGCCAAGCCACCCAAAATTGGCATACCGATGCCGGCGTTGAAGGTCATAGGGGTCGTGGGTGGTGGCATCTCGCGGGTGTTCCGGAGGGACTCGGTGGTGACTTCCACCAGCGTCCGATTGATGCACATCCAGACCCCGGTCGATCACAGCAAAGCCACCCGCGAACTCGGCTGGGATCCAGCGCCAGTCGAAGACTCCATCCGTTCCGGCGCAAGATGGTTCCTGGACAAGGCCTAGTGGGTCGAAGGCGGACCGCGTTGAACCACCCACGGAGCTGCGTTGTCCGCGCTATGTTGGGCGCGTCAAGATCGTGGCTCGGGCCGGATGAACAGGTGGACCGACCATGCTGCACATTGCTCGTAGACCGCACTTCGGTGCTCTCATAGCCGCTCTCCTCATGGCAGCTGCGCTCGCTGCGTGTTCGGGGGACGACAAGCCGGACAGTTCTGAAGCCCAAAAGTTCGCGTCCGTCAAAGGCGCCCCGGAAGGCACATCCGCCCGGTGGTTCATCGACGGTGACCGTGACGGTCATGGTGACTGGTACCGCTTCATCGACTCCCCGGTGAAGCCGGGCGAGAAGTGGGTGACGAATCACACCGACTGCGACGACGCCGATCCGGAGATCTTCGAAGGGCACGATGAGCCAGCAGGCTTTGACCCATTGGGCGGGCCGATTGATCGGAACTGCGACGGAGAGTCATCCAACAATGCCTCCTTCAGCTACAGCGTCGTGTACTGCGACGAAAACGGCAAAATACTTGCAGGACCCAACAATGCCAAAGGCAAGAGGGTGAAGCTGGGTCTCGATTGTGATGGCGACACTCCCAGAGGGGCAATCCATGGCGGGACGGATTGCAACGACGGTCACGCAGATATGTGGCCGGGCAACACCGAGGTCAGGCAAGACGGCTTGGACAACGACTGCGACTTTCGTACCCCCGACTCAGGTTACGTCCGGCCGTACAATCCCAACCGTTTCGTCGCGCTCAATTTCGACGTGAGGTTACCGAGCTTCAAGGGCTGAGCGTGGCGCGAGCGTTCTTCTACGCAGAACGCCCCGACCTCGCGGTCGGGGCGTTCTCTACGTCATCGGTCTAGATGTCGTAGTAGAGCTCGAACTCGTGCGGGTGCGGGCGAAGCTGGATCGGGAGGATCTCTTCGTTCCGCTTGTAGTCGATCCACGTCTCGATCAGGTCGGGCGTGAACACGTCACCAGCAGTCAAGAACTCGTGATCCTGCTCGAGGTTGTCGAGTACCGAGTTGAGCGACGTGGGGACCATGTCGATCGCTTCGTACTCTTCCGGCGGCAGCTCGTAGATGTTCTTGTCGATCGGAGCCGGCGGCTCGATCTTGTTCTTGATGCCGTCGAGTCCGGCCAGCAGCAGCGCCGAGAAGGCGAGGTACGGGTTGGCCGACGGGTCGGGGCAACGGAACTCGATGCGCTTGGCCTTGGGGTTCGA